>JAAYMK010000081.1 GCA_012521405.1 Bacillota bacterium | reverse complement strand
CATTTTCTCTTCCATAACCATAGTACCAGGCAAAGGCCATTACAAGCGCAACAACTAAACTCATAAACTTTTCAGTCTTCGTAATACTTATTAAATTAAGGTTTCATAACGGCAAAATTTACGAGGGACACATGACCATGTAGTTGGTACCGGGCCTTTTTATTTGGAAAACTACACACGTGATGTAGGCACAACTTGGATTAAATTTGACCAGTATTGGCAGGAAGGCTATCCCTACCTGGACCGGATTGAGATCTATTATATTCCGGAACAATCAACTGCAGCTGCAATGATGGAAGCCGGCGAAGCCGATATCTGGTTGGGTGCAGATGGTTTAAACACTAAAAGATTAATGGAAAAAGGCTTTGTTTACCAAACCGGTTGGGCTGGAGCGCAAACACATTTAATTCCTAATACGGCAGACCCCAACTCTCCTTTTCTTGACAAACGCGTGCGGGAAGCTGTTGAATATGCCATTGATAAGCAAGCAATTGTAGATGCACTGGGCTACGGTTTTTCCGAGACCATTGATACTATTGCTCCGCGTGGAGAATGGGGCGGTGATCGCCAATTCCGCCACTATGATCCTGAAAAAGCAAAACAGTTGCTTATTGAAGCCGGTTATCCCGAAGGTCTGGAAATCAGTCTAATTGCTCAAGCCGGTGCCGGCGGACGTAATGAAATGGCTGAAGCGCTGGCAAATTATTTGGAAAAAGTAGGCTTTAAAGTTAATATAGATATTGCAGACGCCGGCCGTTACTATGCTGAAGTCTGGGACGGTAGCTGGAAAGACTTGGCCCTGGCCATCGGCGGTACAGACACCACCTTCCTGACGGCTGTACAGCGCTGGTGGGGGCATAACGGCGTTTACCAGGGCGGTTTTAAACGACCAGAGAAGTTAATCGAATTGTCCCAAGCCTCACTCAAGGCAGTAACACGGGAGGAACAAAAGCGCATGACTGAAGAAATGGTCTACCTCATTGCAGAAGAAGCATTAGTCATCCCCATTAGTCACGCACCTACAGGTTTTATTCATACAGGCAAAGTTCATACTGATTATATGGCTCAGGGCAACTCTCGCTGGAAACATCACGATATGTGGCTTGAACCTTAAGGAGGTTAAAAAATTCTTTTTAACTAAAAAGCAGAGAAAGAACTCAAGGAATTGAGTTCTTTCTCTGCTTATGTTTGCTTATGCTTATTCATCATAATCATCAAAATCATCCGGCAACCCACAAGTACCGTCGGCACATTCTCCCTCTGACTGCTGCGGCATCCACTTATCTACCGAGGCAGTAGTAATATAGCCAAAATCAGTGGCTTTGAAGACAGGACTTGTTTCTCCGCCCACCACAATAAGGTTAATATTTTCCGGCTTATGATAAGGGGCAATGATCTCATCGGGGGCGGCTTTTTTCCAAGTAGCATAAGGTTCCACACCTTTAGCCGCCTCAGAACCCACCAACATATCCACATAGTCATTTTTCCAATATTTCTCTGCTGTCATCTTAATGTTTTCTGACAGATGCCGGGCAAACTCTTCTTTGGTGGCAAAACCTTCTTTTTCTTTGAGCTCTCTTGCCACTAAAGGATCCAGAATAATGGTGGCATTAGAATTAATGGGCGGAATAGCACCATAAAGGATGTTTAATTCTTCTGTAAGGGAACGATTGGAGGCTGTACCGGCACTATTAATAAAAGTCCAGCCTCTAAAAATACTTACAGTGCTTTCCTCCCGCTTAAAACCTTTCTGTACGTGGAAAGGTTCCCAGACACTTCTTTCTTCATTTTCAGCCACGCACAGATTGTTATAGGTATGGTTATTACCCTGTGAACTCCAAAGCGTCATTCTCGGGCGGGCAAATCCCCAGCAATGGCTCATTAAAGTCCATGCTCTGCCAATTACCGAGTTAGCCCTGTTTACGGCGCTAAAGGCACCAATACCGGAATTCATCCCGATTTTTTTGGCGATGGGGCCATTAACAAGGATCATAGACTCAAAGGGTGAAGTTGAAGGAACAAGTGCTGACTGTCCGGTGGAAGCCAATGCCAAAATCACCGGAAAATGCTCCGGCTTTGCCCCGGCCATCACGGCAATGATGGCAATATTGGTGACCGTAGGTTTAATTAATTCCTTTGTATCCACGATATAGATTTGGGCAACCACTTCATCCGGTGAAGCACTGGTACCAGTCAGCATTTTTTCTACCCGTTCCTTGGTAGGCAAAATGATGGGGTTGCCATCAGTCCAGCCGTTCTCATAAAAAAGATCCTGCAAATTTTCCTCCGTGTCCGGTCCTAGTAGAGTCAGCTTGCTTCCGCCGGAACCGGAGACGGTTTCTTGGGGAATCTCTTTTAAACTTACCGGTTTAGTCAACATCTCAATAATTTCTTCTATCACAGGTTTGCCGGTTTCCGGATCAGGACCCACAATATAATTATAAAGAGTTTCCGGTGAAGCTCCTGCCACCGGGTGCGGGGTGTAAATTATCTGCAAAAGCGAACCGGGCGGATCTTTTTCCACAAAACTCTTAAATTGTTGTGTGGAAATGGGTGCCACAGGAATTTGATATTGATCTTCCAGGGTCACTGTAGAAGCAGCAACTGCTGCCGCACAGCCGGGTCAGCCCGCAACTCCCAAAACTACGGCATCACCTTTTTCTTTAATTTCATCCCAAAGGATGCGGCTGGATTCATCTTCCATAAACACATGGCCCGACTTTCTTTTTCTTACAGTCTTTACTGAGGGCATATTTTTTGCAAACCATTTTTGCAGCTGCACCATAAATTGTGCACTGCCGCCAAAACCGGTATCAACCAGGTAAATTGTTTTATTTTCCAGCGTATCTAACCGCTTTGCCAGCGAAAAGGAATACTTTGAGGGCATTTCTAACTTCTGGCCTTCTGCCACCGGACTTAAAACACTGAGTCGAATTTCGTACGTCATTTTTTCCCTCCTCTGCAGCGATACAATTTTGTTTTTATTGTATTAAATGGGCCCTCGTAACTTCATTAACGTAGCATTAAGAAAAACTCTAAAAAAATAGCCCCTAGGGGCTATTTTTTCGCAAAGCTATTTTTTTATCCCGTGCCTCAAGGGGCACATATTGCACATCAAAGGGGCCAGTATAAACTGCCCGGGGACGAAAAATCCGATTATTTTCCAAATATTCCATTGTCCTCGCCGTCCAGCCGGCTACACGGCTAATGGCAAAAATAGGAGTAAAAAGGCGAGTTTCAATGCCCAGTGCCAGATAAACTAGACCGGAATAGAAATCAACGTTAGGGTAAACTTTTTTCGTTTTGCCCAGTCGCACAGCCATTTCCCGTTCTAAAGTTTCAGCAACTTGACATAACTGCTGTAGATAGGGATCGCCTGCCGCCAACTGTTTAGCTAAAGGTCGGAGAATTCTCGCTCTGGGATCAATCGTTTTGTAAACGCGATGACCAAAGCCGGGCACTTTTTCTCTTTTTGCCAGTTTCCGCTCCAGCCAAACTGTTACATTCTCCGGGTTGTCAATTTCTTGCAGCATTTTTATGGCATCTTCATTTGCTCCCCCGTGTAACGGGCCATTTAAAGCGGCAATACCGGCACCAACGGCAAAATAAAGATCAGAAAGCGTTGAAGCTACCACCATGGTGGCAAGGGTGCTGGCATTCATGCCATGATCTGCATGTAAAATTAAAGCTATATCCAATACCTTTTCTTCCTCGGGAGCTGGCTTGCTGCCTTTAAGCATATACAGGAAATTGGCGGCATGGCTTAAATCCGGGTCAGGCTCAATGGGTTCTTTACCTTCCCGCAGGCGGTAAATTGCCGCCACAATGGTAGGCAGGGAAGCAATCATCTGATAACAATAAGCAAAATTGATGTCTGAGACATTGCTGCCCACAGCAGCATGATTCAGGTGTCCTTCTTTAGCTTCTATTTGAGCAAATGCTTGCCGTAAAAACAGGACTCCTAGGCGCAGAGCAGCCATCTCGCTTAAACCATCAAGATTAACGGAGGCAAGCTGCTTGACGACGTCGGGAACAGACCTGAAGCGGGCAAGTTGCTCTTGGTAAGTATACAGTTCCGCCGCCGTAGGTAAATATCCGTGTAGAAGTAAAAAAGATACTTCTTCGTAATGGGAATAGGCGCAAAGCTCATAAATATCATAACCGCGGTAAAGTAATTTCCCTGCTGTACCGTCAATATATCCCACTGCACTTTCACAAGCAATGGCGCCCTCTAAGCCCGGGCCAATTGTGCAGTTGACAGGCCACTTAATTTTTTCCGTAAATTGCGGGACAATTCTTGTTCCCTTTTCCGCCTTTGACTTTTGCCCCGCCTCCAGCACCAGCGCCTGTATATCTTTATTTATCATTTTATTTCTTCCTCCCTCTCCCTCAGCAACTGACTGCATTTATTTATAACGCATTACCCTAATCATAGACAGTTATAACTTAATTATAACTTTAAAAGCAGTACATAGAGTGTATTTTATACCTTTTTTGCCTAAACATCAATGATCCCCAAGAAAACTAAAGGCATAATTTATCAAAAAAACAACAAAAACTGCTTTAGATTCACAACAAAACACCTGTATACTTCAGGAACAACATGTATTATAATGGTGATGATGCCTTTCTTTTTAACAGAGTACAAACTACTTTACTCTCACAAAAAAAGGAAATCTATGTTAAGAAGAACTCAAAACTGGAGGAGGAAAATGTCTAAACAAAAAGTTCCGCTGTGGACAAAAACATTTACGCTGCTTTTTTTCACCAACATTATTATGTGGTCCGGGTTTTCCTTGCTTATTTCTACCATGCCTTCCTACATCTTGCATATAGGTGCACCCAAAACCCTCATTGGGCTTGTAGTAGGTGTCTATCCTATGGCCGCTTTATTTTCCCGCCCCATTGCCGGTTATCTGTATGATACCATTGGCAGGAAAACCGTTTTCCTTGTTTCCACGGCTGTTTATACTTTCTCTACATTTGGTTATCCCTTTGCCAATACAGTTTTGTTTTTAGTTGTGTTACGCATTGTCCAAGGTCTTTTCTTTGGTATCACCACTACTGGTGCCGGCACCATCATCGCAGATATTGTGCCTCCGCAAAGAAGGGGAGAAGGCGTGGGTTATGCCGGACTGGGCAATACTTTAGCCATGGCCATTGGACCGGCCGTGGGCATTTGGATCATGAATACATATGGCTTTTTAGTGCTCTTTTACACTTCCGGCATTATGATGACATTATCTTTTTTGATGGCTTTATTGATTGAATATCCCAATATTCCCCGACAAAAAAAGCGCATCTCTTTGCACAATATCATTGAAAAACAAGTATTGCCCGTAACAATTATTACCATCATTATTGGCAGTATTTCCGGCACCATCATGGCCTACATCGTTATTTTTAGTGAAGAAATCGGTATTGCCGAAAATCTTAGCGGAATTCACTTTATTCTCAATGCCGTAGGAGTGGCAATCTCCCGCCTCTTCGCCGGCAAAATTATGGACGAAAAAGGCCCAAAAACAATCCTTGTTGCCGGTCTGGTCATTTTTGGTCTAGGTCTTTTGCTTTTAGCTTTTAGCCAAGAAATATTGCTTTATAGCGCGGCTTCCCTGATTATTGGTTTGGGAACCGGCATTGTTAATCCCACGCTACAGACAATGGTCATTAACATGGTTACGGAAAAACGTAGGGCTGCAGCTACTGCCACCCAGATGACAGCAGTGGATACAGGTATAAGCTGGGGTTCCATCATCCTGGGGTGGATTGGCGGGATGACATCACTGTCCACCATGTTTGTCATCTGCGCGTTAATTTTAATTATCCCCATTGCCGCTTTTTACCTTTATGTGTTAAAAGATTATGAAGAAAAAGCCGCCAGGGCAATGGCACAAACAACACAGGAAAAAACAATTTTACCGGCAAATCCATAAGACAAAAGATAGGTTGCAGGCAAAAAAAGTACAGGCTGTGAAAAAATTTCACAGCCTGTACTTTTTTATTAGATTATGAAACCAATTCTTTTACTTTCACTGCTGCAGCACCGGCATCGCGTGCATAGGCGTCGGCACCAATTTCATCGGCAAATTCTTGTGTAATGGGAGCGCCGCCCACAATAATCTTAAAGCCTGTCAGACCACTTTCTCTAATGGCTTTAACAGTGTCTCTCATGGCGGGCATGGTTGTTGTCAAGAGAGCAGACAGGGCAACAACGTTGACATCGGGGTTGGCTTTAATTGCTTCAATGAATTTTTCTTTCGGTACGTCAACCCCCAGGTCAACCATGTCAAAGCCGACACTTTCAATCATGAGAGCAACCAGGTTTTTACCGATATCATGCAGGTCACCGGCAACAGTACCAATAATGCACTTACCTAATTTAGAGGAAGCATCGCCGGCCAGATGGGGCTTTAAGACTTCAACGCCTTTTTGCATTGCTTTACCGGCAATTAACATTTCCGGGACAAAAATCTCACCGCTGGAGAATTTATCCCCTACGACATCCATGGCTTCAATCATGGCATCAAGGATTTCCTGGGCGCTATGCCCCGCGTCAAGTGCTTCCTGAACTAAATCAGCAATAACCTTTGTTTTTCCCGCCGCTACAGCAGCATTTACTTCCTGCAGTTTTGACATTTGCTATTTTCCTCCTTTTTATTTTAAGAGTTTTTACTCTTTATTATGAGCAAATTTTATGTGCAAGGTTTTTAATTTAAAACATTTCTTTACTCATTTTATCAATGGCGTCGTTTACGGCTTCGTAAACACCCGGATAAACACTCATGGGCAACCCCATGGTTGTTGACGGGATAAAGTATTTTGTGCCGCAACTACGGCAAGCTTTTTCTACAACTTTTTCAATTTCTTCTTTCGACCAGTCTTCCTTATCCACCAAACCGTTATCAATCTCACCCATAAAGGTAATCTTTTCGCCGTATTTTTTAATCAGTTCCGGTGTATTATTGGTGGTCAGGCAGCCCTGCCAAATATCTACACCCATTTCAATCATAAAGGGCACTAAATTAGCGGCATAAGAGTCGCTGTGGTGAATGATGATTTCAATGCCGTTATCTTTACAGTAGCCATAAAACTTCTTATAGGCCGGCAACAGGAACTCTTTAAACATTTCCGGCGACAGGAAAGAAGAAATTTGACTACCCCAGTCATCATGGTGTAAGAGTGCTTCCGGTTTTACATGTTTAATCAGTTGCTCGGCATATCTGATTTTGTAATCTGTAATATATTCAATGAGTTCATGCATGGCTTCCGGCTCTTCATAGAAATTGATGAGCGTGTCGTCCATACCCATCAAATAGTGCATTTGTTCAAAAATTCCCGGCGCCATAAAGACTGTCACAAAATATTCGTTGCGATCAACACCGGCTGCCATGTTCTTAATCATGCTCCAGTCTTCTTCCGGCGCTTCTGTGGGAGGTGCTTTCACAACTTCTTTCCACTTGGTAATATCTTTAAGTACTTTATGCTCATCATCGTGAACGGGGAAAGAGCCGGGTACGTGTTCAGGCCAATGCATGGTAACGCCCCAACCGTTAACGATGGGGGGACCACCACGTTCAGGCTGAGGTCCAGCCAATGCCATTAAAGGATCACCGAAAACAAGAGCAAAGGGCTCATATTGCTTGACAAACCTGTCTGGTTTGCCTCCCCGAATGGTCTCCAGCAAATTTTGCCTTTTTGTTAACACATAAACTCCTCCTTCTCCTGCTGTATATCTCCTGCTCCCCAAAGCTTACATCTAGAAAATAGTTATTTTTTCTTGTTGCCAAAAACACCTTCACGATACTTGGTGATGTATTCCATGCAGTACTCGTCCTCACCCAGTAACGCCTTTGTGGCATAAAGCATACCCATTAAATCCTTATTGAGCGGGTCCAAAATAAAACTATCCATACCTGCATTCATGGCTAAAACGGCAAAAGCCTGGTTAACCAGCCTGCGTACAGGTAAATTGAAGGAAATATTACTGATGGCGCCTGTGATATGGATGGTGGGATATTGCGCTTTAATTTCCTTCATGACATTTACAATCATATTAATCCCGTCTTCAGAGGTGCAAAGCATCTCCACCAGCGGGTCGATATGGAGCCGGGAAGGATCAATATTGTATTCTTTGGCTTTTTTCATAATTTCTTCAAAAACTTCCAGGCGTTTTTCCGCGCTTTTCGGAATACCGGTATCATCACATAAAAGCGCTACACACTCCCACGATGTATCGGCAATGACAGGGAAGACCACATCTGTTTTGTCGCCTTCCATGGAAACGGAATTGACCAAGCCGGGTTTTTTGCAGAATTTGAGAGCTTCAGCACAAACACGAGCACTGGGGCTGTCTACGGCAATAGGGATATCTGTTACTTCTTGTACTAAATCAATCATCCATTTTAAAGTTTCCACTTCAATGTCTTCGTCAACGGAAGCGCAAACATCTATGTAATCGACCCCTGCTTCCGCTTGTGCTTTAGCCAGATTACGGATAAAATCTGCATCTTTTTCGGCAATGGCTTTTCCTACAGATGGGATAGAACCGTTAATTTTTTCTCCGATAATGATCATGTCGTACTTACCTCCATAACATTTGTAATGTTTTAGGTTTTCCTTGATCCCTTTTTATTTTTTTGATATTTTATTTAAGGCATTATTCTTCCCCAAAAGCATATTCTCCCCTTTTATGGATATTTCCTCCCTGAAATACCGTATTCTGATGAAAATTATTTAATTTATCTTTGTGGCAAATAACAAAATACACATTGAGCATTCGTTTAAAGTATCTGCAACATTCTTTTTTTCTAGTCAAAAAAATAATCTCAACAAATTATTACAAATAACTTTACGGTAAAGCTAATTCATCAATTTATAATCCTTCGCTCACAGCAGTTAGCATAGAATAATAGTAGCAAATATTTGCCAAAGGGGGTAACCGGCAATAAATGTAGATAGCGTGGATAAAGGCAGATTACTGTCCATTCTTTATGAGCAAGTGGAAATCGAAAGGGAACGCTTATATAAAATTGCCGCCAAAAACGGCATTAACAGCAGAGAAGCGTTGGCACAAAGCAAATTTGTTGACAATATCTTTAATTTGATAAACCGTTTACAAGAAACACAGGAAAATTTATCTATAGAACATCCAGGGCGCCATGGCCTCCACACGGGAAAGGGATGAAAAGCATGCCGATCCATCCAGAGGATCAGCATGCTTTTTTTTATTTTTCTTTAATTGAAGTTACTAATTAGATGACAGCGGCTGCTTTAAAGGCAGACATGGTAGCTGTGGCAATCGTGCCGTTTCTAATTGCAGCATCGCCCACCACATAGACTTCAGTCTCAGGGATCGCACGCCGCAGGCTGTCGGCAACTTCATACCTGGGTCTCATGCCTAAGGCTAAAAGGACCGTATCGGCAGGAAACTCTACTTTTTCACCTGTTTTGACATTTTCACAAATCACGGTCTTATCGGTGACTTCAATGAGTTTGGTATTTAGATGAATGGGAATTTTATATTTTGCAAACAGATCCATGAACTCAAACTGCGCACCGCGTGCAGCGGCAAACAGGTTTGTCAAATCAGGTGCCATTTCGATAAGTGTCACATCTTTACCTTCCATGGCTAAATTAATGGCACATTCAGCGCCCACGGCTCCTGCGCCAATAATGACTGTTTTTTCACCCACTTCAACTTTACCCATATCAGCGTCGGGTGCCCAGTGTACATGCGGCTTATCGATACCGGGTAGTTTGGGAACAATGGGATCGGCACCTACGGCTATAATCAGGGCGTCGTAGTTTTCCAGCTCCAACAACTCTTTTGTTGCTTCCGTATTGAGTAAAATCCGAGCCGGAGCTTTTCTTGCCTGTGTTTGTAAGTATTTTAAGTAATCCTGCATATCAATTTTAAATTTAGGTGCAGCGGCGGGAATGACATTGCCACCCAGCTGGCCGGTTTTTTCATAAAGCGTTACGTCATGACCGCGTTCGCAAAGTGTCAGCATAGCTTGGATACCGGCTGGACCTCCGCCTACCACGGCAACCCGTTTTTTCACGGGAGCTTTGGTAACTTGCTGTGCTCTAAACATGTTTTCATTACCCAGCATAGGGTTAACGGCACAATTAAGAACTGCCGGCACTAAGAGCCTGCCGCCGCAATATTGGCAACGAATACAGGGACGCCAGTCTTCTTCCTGTCCCAGGGCAAATTTACGCGGCATATAGGGATCGGCCAAAAGCGGGCGACACATGGCAACAAAGTCAGCCTTGCCGCTGGCAATAATTTCTTCCGCCCGTTCAATATTCATAATAGAACCCACTGTGGCTACCAGTTTGTCCGGAAATGCTTTTTTCACTTTTTCCGCAAAATGGACATTAAACTCCCTGGGCATCATATAGTTCTGCCACCAGTAGCGCATGTATTCAACTTCACCGTGGAGACCGGCAGAAACATGAATGATGTCCACCTTATCTTTAATCAATGCTAGATATTCCAGAGTTTCTTCAAAACGCATGCCTTCGGGATGAAACTCATCGGCAGAAACACGGAATTCAATGACAAAATCTTCGCCCACACGTTCACGTACACGATCAAGAACTTCAATGGTAAAACGGGTCCTGTTCTCCAGGGAACCACCCCATTTATCTGTACGCTTATTATAAAGGGGGCTGGCAAATTGTGAGATTAAGTTGCCGTGGCCGCCATGAATCATACACATTTCAAAACCGGCTTGCTTACAGCGATAAGCAGCGGCAGCATACTTTTCAATGGCATCTTCAATCATTTCCTCTGTCATTTCAATGGTGGGCAGTGGCTCTCTGCCTTTCTTGGCGGCATTAATTTTTTCAAAGGAGGCAATGACAGAAGAAGGACTCATGGCCCGTTTGCCTGTTCTGTCGAATTGAGAATCCTTACCGTTATGGTTTATTTCTAAAGAAGGCTGCACACCATAACCTTTACACATTTCCACAAAATGCGTAAGGGGTAAAATTACATCGTCAGTTCCTAAATCAAGTTGGCGTTCTTCGTCGCGGGCATCTCTGTGATCAACCACAGAGTTGCCGATATGAATCACCGCACATCCGCCTGCAGCAAAAGATCTAAACATCTCCACAAATTCCGGAGTTACTTTTCCATCTTCACTGGCCAGGTTGGGGGACGGCGGTGCCAGTTCAATGCGGTTTTTGAACTGAACACCTCTGATTCTAATTGGCTCGAACACATGCTTGTATTTGCACCCCATATTGTTCACCCTTTCCTGTAGTAATACTTATGACATTGAGTTTAATAATTCTCTCTTTTCTTGCTAATTCCTCTTTATGCTTGAATTTGGTGAGGTGCCAAAGGAAAAGCTCTTATTCTTGACATGTAAAGGGAAAGAAAACTATAATTGTACTAAATTGTGGAAATAAACAAAAAATTTAAAAGGAGTTGCCTGCAATGAAAAAAGATCCGCTTTTAGCAAGAGTGCATCCTGAATTAAGAGCTGCTTTTGCCCAAATGCCCGCTCTGGATTTATTTAGTGATATTAATGGGACACGCAAAATGAACGAAGAAATGTTTAAAAATATGCCGGTAGACGAAAGTGTGCCCATTAGTACGCAAGCAATCCCTACCCTGGACGGCACTACCAAAATTCCGCTGCGCATCTACCGTCCACAAAAACAAACGGAAAAACTTCCCGGTTTACTTTATATCCATGGGGGCGGGTATGTGCTGGGTTTTGCCGCCATGAGTGACCCTTTATGCCAAAAAATCGTGCGTGATGTCAACTGCATTGTTGTCTCTGTGGATTATCGCCTTGCTCCGGAATACCCCTTCCCGGCCGGCTTGGAAGATTGCTATGCCGCCCTGCTGTGGATGGCTGATCCGCAAAACAGCTTGGATATAGATACGGAAAAACTGGCGGTGGCCGGCGCCAGCGCCGGGGGAGGCTTGACTGCAGCTTTAACTTTAATGGTTAGAGACAAGGGCGGCCCTGCTTTAACCTGTCAACTTCCCCTTTGCCCCATGCTTGATGACCGCAATCTTACTCCCTCCAGCCATGAATTTACCGATGCGCGCCTATGGAACAGGGAAACAAATCTTAAAGCATGGCAGATGTACTTGGGAGAAAACCGGCAGGAAGTTCCCCCTTATGCTGCCCCTGCCAGGGCCAAAGATCTTTCCGGACTTCCTCCCACTTACACTTATGTCGGAGAGTTAGACTTGTTCCGGGATGAAACCATTGATTATGTGACGCGCCTGATGCAGGCAGGCGTCTCCACGGAATTCCATATTTATCCTGGTTGTTTTCACGGTTTTGAGAATTTTGTTCCCCAAGCGGAAATCAGCAAACGTGCCACGGAAGAATTTATTTTATACTTAAAAAACGCTTTTTGGCCGTCAGTATAAAATTAACACCACCTGCGTCCAATGTTTCTGGCAATCATATAAGCTTCAGCAGTAGCACTGGTGATATTCCGGGGCGTCACACAATCGCCAAGCATATAAAATTCGGGAGCACAGAAGTTTAGGGCGGCGGCTTTGTCCCGGAGGGGAACCTGCCCGGTGGCATAAATTACGGTATCCGCCTGATATGTTTTTTCCCCTTCCTTTGTGTCACAAATAACGCTGTCTGGTTTGATTGCTTTAACTTTTGTGTTAAAGAGAATTTCCAGACCGCGTTTTTTTATTTCTACTTTAAGTCCCAGTGCATGCAAAAAGTTTCCGCCATCGCTAATGCGGTCTGTCAGTTCCAGAATTTTAACGTTTTTATCTTTCTGGCGCAAATACAAGCCCAGTTCTATCCCCACCAAGCCGGCACCAAGAATAATGACGTTTTGGCCTATTTTATCCACTTGCTTGTACGCAGCTTGTGCCGCAAACACATGTTCACTTTCTATACCGGGAATTGAGGGCACTGCCGGTTTAGCCCCCA
This sequence comes from Bacillota bacterium, assembly GCA_012521405.1. GTDB lineage: Bacteria > Bacillota > Dethiobacteria > Dethiobacterales > Dethiobacteraceae > JAAYSO01. The sequence goes on along the minus strand of JAAYMK010000081.1, from coordinate 13,221 downwards.
GGGCCGCAATAATTACATCGGCTTCTACCTGGGAAGCATATGCAGGCGTGACTTCCGTATTGAGGCGTACTTCAACACCAGCTTCTTTGAGGGCTTTTTCCTGCTGATCCAGGTAGTAAAGCAAATTCTTTTTAAAATCAACATCTTCTTCACAGCGCAAAACTCCGCCCAAACGGCTGCTTTTTTCGCATAAAATTACTTCATGACCCCTTTGGGCACAAGTCAGAGCCGCCTGCATGCCGCCCACACCGCCGCCCACCACCAGTACTTTTTTCTTTACAGACGGCAAGGGGGCATATTTCATCTCCAGTTCGCGGCCGCTTTCCGGGTTAATGGCACAATAGGGCTGGCCGTAAATCATTTCATGGGAAAAGCAGGCTAGACAACGGAGACACCTTCTTGCTTTATCTTCGTGTCCACTGCGGATTTTTACGGGCAGATCGGGATCTGCAATTAAAGCCCGGGCCACCTCCACCACATCCGCCTTGCCGCTGGCAATAATTTCTTCCATGAGCTCAGGGTCACTTAAACCGCCAATGGCAGCAACGGGAGTTTTTACATGTTGTTTAATGGCGGCGGCATACTTCACATTGCAGCCGTCTTCTTGAAACATACTGGGGTGGGTTATGGTAAAAACCTCATCAATTTCATGGTGACCGGCGGAAACATGAATTAAATCCACATACTCCTCCAACTCTTTGGCAATGGCAATGCCTTCATCAATCCCGTAGCCCCCGGGATAACATTCCGAGCCGCTAAGGCGGATTTCAATGGGAAAATTTTTACCTACTACTTTGCGTATGGCTTTTAAAATTTCTTTAACCAGCCGTGTACGATTTTTAATGTCGGGGCCGCCCCATTTGTCTTTTCTGGTATTGGTAATGGGAGATAAAAACTGGTGCAGCAGCCAACCGTGCCCGGCATGGACTGTCACCATGCCAAAACCGCATCTTTTGGCCAGGGCGGCACCGGCAGCAAATTTTTCAATGGTCCGTTCGATAATATCCTCCGTCATGGGCCGCACAAGGCGACCATCCACTTCGCACTCCACCGGGCCGTAAGCAACTCCCTTGGCTTGGCCGCCGAAAAAAGAAAGATCACGGTTAGCATACATTCCTGTATGCTGTAGCTCCAGGGAAGCCACGGCACCATGGCTGGAAATGGCATGGGCAATACTGGACAATCCCCTGTCAATAAAAGGCGTATCTAAAGAAATTTGCGTTTTACCGCCGCGCCCCAGTTCGCCGTCCACAATCCCTTCAAAGGTTGCCACACTGGCTGCGCCTCCCTTGGCTTTGCGCTCATAGTAGGCAACAGCCCCTTCATTAAGGTAACCGTCACCATTTACATTTTGATAACCTGTAGGGGAGGCAAAAATCCGGTTGCGAAAAAAAGTACCGCCTAAAACAATGGGAGTAAAAAGGTGTGGATATTTACACTTTTTCACCGCTACAGCTCCTTTCTGCAACATAAATGAAAAATTTCACAAACTTTTTATTTCAATTCCACACTTTTTCGCCATTACCTGCTATTTACTTGCCGGAAGCAAATTTTGCGTGAAAAAATTTAAATTTTAACAGAAAGCATCTCTGGCATTATCTGCTGCAGGATTTTTACACATTGCAGGCGAAATAGAGCTGCTGTTGCCCTATTTAGTCTTTTTTTGCAAAAAAAATTACTAACATTGGAGGTAAATCTCATGGTAGATAAAGCTTTTATCAACGCTTATTTGCAAAGAATAAACTATCATGGCAGTACGGACGTTTCTGTAAAAACGTTACATGAACTTCATGCCGCCCATACGCTAAATATTCCTTTTGAAAACCTTGATGTGTACTTAGGCAGGCCAATTCTTTTGGATAAAGACTCCCTTTACGAAAAAATTATTGTCAAGCAAAGAGGCGGATATTGTTTTGAAATGAACGGTCTCTTTTCCCTGGTATTGAAAGCTTTAGGTTTTAAAGTAACCGATCTTTTGGCAAGGGGAACACGGGACGGCATAAATTACCATGCCAAAACACACCAAGTATTAATGGTGGAAGTAGAAGGCGAAAAATGGATGTGTGATGTGGGTTATGGCAATGACGGCATCATGACTCCCTTGCTGCTGAAAGTAGGTCTGGAGCAAAAACAGATTGCCAACACATATCGTTTTGGTTGGCATGAAAAATACGGTTATGTTTTGCAAAAAGAGGAAGAAGGCAAGTTTGTGCCCATGTATGCTTTTACCCTGGAAGAATGCATTTTTGACGATTTCGTCATGTCAAATCACTTTACTTCTACTTTTCCCGGTGCATTCTTCACCATGGTGAAAGTATGCACCATGCCTACGGAGGACGGACGTCTTACTCTTTTTAACAATGTTTTTAAAATTCTCAAAAACGGCCAAATTACGGAACGGACACTGGCAACGGATGAGGAATTTAAAGAAGTGCTGCAAAAATATTTTAGACTTGATTACGATGCCATTTTTAAGTCTGCTTAAGCACGCCGTCCCGGAAGAGGAAATTTTACCGGGAAAAGGGCCGGAAAAGTGTTTAGCTTGAAGCGTAAATTCGGGAGTGTTATACTTAGTGGCAATAAAAAGGGGCAATTTTTACATGATGTCTGAGGGGGAATTGTCATTGCAAATTAATGTTTTGGATTATTTGGAGCAATCAGCAGCCAAATATCCCCACAAACCTGCCCTCATTGACGAAACGGAAAGCGTTACCTTTTCCCGTTTAAAGCTGTGGGCCCAGGCCATCGGCAGTGCCATCCTGGCTAGTGATCAGCATCTTATCCGCACTCCCATCGTGGTGCTGGTGGAGAGGACAGCAAAAGAAGTGGCAGCTTTTTTGGGTGTTTTATATAGCGGCAACATATATGTACCCCTGGAGGCAAACACACCTAAACCACGTTTACAGCGCATTTTGGCACAACTAAAACCGGCTTTAATAATTTGTACCCGCCGGCAGCAAAAAAAACTGGAGAATCTGCCTCTTTTACCTCCGATTCTTATTGCTGAGGAGATCATTAACACTCCCATTGCTGACAAAACCTTGACAGAAAGAAAAAAGATTATGCTTGACATGGATCCGGTTTATATTATTTTTACTTCCGGTTCCACTGGTACACCAAAGGGGATAGTAGTTCCCCATCGCAATGTTATTGATTTAACCGAGTGGCTGACAAACACTTTTGCTTTTTCCAGTAACGAGATTATTGGCAACCAAACTCCTTTTTATTTTGATGCCTCCGTAAAGGACATTTATCTTTGTCTGAAAAATGCCATGACCATGGTCATCATCCCCAAAAAACTTTTTATGTTCCCGCCATTATTGGTGGATTTTCTCAATGAACACCGGATCACAACAATTTTATGGGCCACCTCGGCAGTTGTGCTCGTGGCCAATTCCGGAGTTTTCCGGCACAAAACACCCAAATTCCTGCAAAAAGTCTTTTTTGCCGGCGAAGCCATGTATGCAAAACATTTAAATCTATGGCGGCAATATTTGCCCAATGTGATGTATGTTAACTTGTACGGGCCTACAGAAGTTACAGTAGATTGTACCTATTATATTGTGGAGCGAGATTTTGCCGACGATGAACCTGTTCCCATCGGCCGTGCTTGTCGCAATATGGAAGTCTTTTTATTGAATGAGGAAAATAAGCTTGTGCAAGGGGATGAGCCGGGAGAAATTTGTGTGCGGGGTACAGGGGTGGCGCTGGGCTATTATGGCGAACCTGAACGCTCGCAGGAAGTTTTTGTGCAAAACCCGCTCCACAATCATTACCGCGATTTAATCTACCGCACAGGTGACATTGGCAGATATAATGAAAAAGGCGAATTAATTTTTTGCTGCCGCAAAGACGAGCAAATTAAACATCAAGGCCACCGCATCGAGCTGGGCGAAATTGAAGCGGTGGCAAACAGTATTGCCGGCATCAAAAGCTGTGTTTGCTTTTATGATCACAAGCAAAAGAAAATCGTCCTGCAATATGTGGGTACAGCTACCCAAAATATCATTAGCCGTGCCCTCCGCCAACAGCTCCCCAAATATATGCTGCCGGCTGTCATTGAAAAACAGGAAAGCTTTCCCTATAACGCCAACGGCAAAATTGACCGTAAAAAAATTATGGAGGCTTATAATGCAAAAAATTACTGATCTCACCCAATTAAGTGGCTTGCTCTCCCCTTTTTTACAAAAAGGGGTTTTTACGAATAATTTTCTCATGCTGCCGGACTATGAAAAATATTTATCGCAAGGACTTTTATACTATACACAAACAGAAACAGGAGTTCTTTTGTTCCACCGGCGCCATACCCACTGGCAGCTATATTATTTTTTAAAACGTCTAAATGCTTCCTTTGCTTTGCCCCAAGATAAACCCACCGTTATGGAAATTGTCTCCCGGGCAAATGTTGACAGTTTTGCTTCCGTCCTTGCCTTTTGGGAGAAAAACGGCTTTCAAAATCGTTTACCGCGAAAACGCATGCAGGCATTTGCCCCTCAGACTAAACTGGCACCTGCGCGGGAAGTTAATTTTGCCCGCCATGGTGATGCTAAAGCTGTGCTGGAACTAATTAAAGCCAGTTTTGACCCCTATTTGGGCTGCATTCCTACCCAAGCAGAAATTGAGCAAAAAATTGCCCAAGGAGAAGTAATCTGCTGTAAAGAAGCGGACAAGCTTCAAGGTGTCCTTGAATTTGCCCGTAAAGGCAATACTTTCTTTATTTGGCACTTGGCAGTCTCGCCTCAATTTCGCCGTCAGGGTGTTGCCCGTAAACTTCTGGCTTTTTTATCTGCACTTATGCAAAGAGAAGGAAAAAGAAAAATTCAACTTTGGGTGCAAACAACAAACTTGGCTGCGCGGAAACTTTATGAGCAAAGTGGCTTTCATGATGACGGTTGGGAATCTGCCGGGCTTTTATACTTACCCAAAACTAGGAAGGAGTAATGATAATGGAAGAAAAAGTACTTGCCATTTTGGCGGCATTAAATCCGGATGTGGACTTTACCGCAGAAACCAACTTAATTGATGATGATATTTTGGATTCTTTCGATATTATAACATTGGTGGGAGAGTTAAACGATACTTTTAAGCTTGATATTGGTCCCCAGCATTTACTGCCGGAAAATTTTAATTCTGTGACAGCCATCATTAACCTGATTAAAAAACTGCAAGCCGAGGGATAATCCATAATGTCGCTTACATCACCGGTCTTTTTTCTTTTTCTCATCATCACCCTCTTTGTTTATTTTACAGTTCCCGGTCGCTACCAATGGTTAGTTTTGTTGGTAGCAAGCTATCTTTTTTACGCTGTTGCCGGGATAAAATTAATCTTTTTTCTGCTCCTCACCACGGTAACCACTTATTTTGCCGGCTTACTGCTTAGCCGCTGGAAAAATAAGACGCGGAAAAAATGGCTGCTTGCCGCCGTTTTGCTTTTTAACTTTGGACTTTTAGCCTTTTTAAAATATTACAATTTTGCCATTGCCGGCTTAAATCTTATTTTAGCTCCGGCAGGCTTTGCTTTGCCTTCCTTTTCCCTGCTTTTGCCGCTGGGTATATCTTTTTATACTTTCCAGTCGGCCGGTTATCTAATTGATCTTTACCGGGGCAAGTATCAAGCGGAAACCAATCCCGCCAAATTCGCTTTATTTGTCTCTTTTTTCCCGCAGATTATTCAAGGCCCCATCAGCCGTTTTGATCAATTGGCCCCCCAGCTTACGGCTCCCCATGCTTTAGATTTTGACCAACTAAAATACGGTATCCAACTAATGCTTTGGGGCTATTTTAAAAAAATCATTATTGCCGACAGAGCTGTGGTGGTTGTTAACACTGTGCTGGACAATTTTACTTCCCATTCCGGTTCCATCATTGCTTTTGCCGTTTTTTTCTACTGTCTACAAATTTATTGCGATTTTTCCGGTGGTATTGATATTGTTAGGGGCACAGCGCAAATGCTGGGCATCAATTTACGGGAAAATTTCCGGCGCCCGTATTTTGCCACGTCCTTGGCAGATTTTTGGCGACGCTGGCATATTAGCCTTGGCGACTGGATGAGAGACTATCTCTTTTTCCCGCTCTCTTTAGCAAAGCCTTTTTATAAACTGGGTAAAAGAACACGTAAACTCTTTCCAGGCAAATTAGGTAAAATTATTCCCACTTCCCTTGCCTCCTTTATTGTCTTTTTTACCATCGGTATCTGGCATGGTGCCAATTTAAAATACATTGCCTTCGGTATTTATAACGGCTTGCTTATCTCTTTTGCCATCGTTATTGAACCTTATATGAAAAATTTTTTACAAAAGGTGCAGATCAACCCACAGGGACGCTTTTGGCAAATAATACAAATAATAAGTACCAATTTTCTCGTCTTTATCGGCAGATACTTTACCCGTGCAGCTTCCCTGGGAGCAGCCTTACAGATGCTGAAAAAAACATTTTTCTTCTTTCAAGCAAGTGCCATTAATTCGGGGGCTTTATTGGACCTGGGTTTAACAAAACTTGATTACCTGCTTGTGCTCTGTGGCAGTCTTATAATTTTAGGTGTAGGTTTTGCTCAGGAAAAAGGCACAAGCATCAGAAAAACCCTGGAACAAAAAAATTGGGCTTTCCAGTGGGCACTGGTGATGGTAACGCTTTTCGTTTTAGTCGTTTTTGGTATCTACCGTCAAGGGTTTATTGCTTCTGAATTTATTTACCAGCAATTCTAAACTGTTTACAGTTGAGGTAAGAAAAATGTCATCAAAACAGTGGTTATTGATGTTTTTAGCTTCTGTGCTTCTCATTGCCTTGCTAATCTGTGCTTTTAATTATGTCACAGATCCTTTTGGTGTTTTTGGCGATCGCTTTTTTCAATGGTACGCTTTTAATTTCACCAAAAATCCCCGCGTGGCCAAAATAGCTTATTTGGATCGACATCACCGGCAATATGATTCTTATATTATCGGCAGTTCTGCCAGCAGTTCTTTTTCTGTGGAACTTTTAAATGCATACATGGATGCCCGTTTTTTTAATCTGTTTATGTACGGTGCTTATATAGCCGATGTCACCAAAACAGTGCAGTATATAGTTGATCATTACGAAGTAAAAAATTTGGTTTTAAATTTAGGCGTAGTTAATGCCTATAAGTACGACAAAGATGCAAATCTGCTCACTGACATCTTGCATGCCCGGACGGAAGGTTCATCACTATGGCAGTTTTACGGCAAATATTTATTCGCCAATCCCAGTTATGGGCTGGAGAAAATCCGGAGTTTCCGCCGTGACGGGTATCTGCCGCAAACATTTGATGTTTTTCAGGTGGCAACAGGTGCGTATGATAAATCTTTACGGGATATAGAACGAATTCAGGATTTGGACGGCTACTATGAAAAATATCCTGTGTTTTTAAACTACCCTAAATATGAATATAAACTTCATCACATTGATGACTTCATTCATAGTGTAGCCGCAATCAAAAAACTTTGTGAGGAAAAGCATATTAACCTGCTTGTTATTTTCTTTCCCTTGTACTACGAGTATTCCCGCTTCTTTGATCCGGAGCAGGTGGAAGAAGTTTACACAAGGCTTGCAGAAATTACTCCTTTTTGGGATTTTTCCTTGCATCCTCTTAATACAGACCCGCGTTTCTTTTATGATGAAACGCATTTCCGCAATGCCTTGGGAGACATGGCTTTAGCCAAAATCTTTGGCGACGAAACAAAATATATCCCACAAGATTTTGGGGTTTATGTCACGCCTGCCAATGCCCGGGAACAAGCGGCCAAATATAAAGCGCAATACAATTTAGACGACAGCGCCTATACTGTAAAGGTCCCGATTCTTTTGTACCATCATCTGGCGGACGAAACCGGTCCCCTTATTATCTCCAAAGAGCAATTTGCCGCCCACATGAAGGCTTTGGCAGAAAATGGCTACACGGCAGTTTCCTTGCAGCAGCTGGTTGACTATGTGGAAAAAGGAGTAGAACTTCCCCCCAAACCGGTTGTGATAACTTTTGATGACGGTTATGCCAGCAATTACGAAATCGCTTATCCCATTTTAAAAAAATACAACCTGAAAGCAACCATCTTCCCCATTGTTTCCCTGGTGGGTAAAGACACATATAAAGATACCGCGCAAGCAATTTATCCTCATTTTAATTATGAGCAAGCTCGAGAAATGGTGGCATCGGGGCTCATTGAAATACAAAGCCATTCCTACGATATGCATCAACACAAAGCTTTTGAAGGTGAAACAGCCAGGGAAGCCATGGAACCTCTGGCGGGGGAAAAAGAAGAAGCTTTCATTGCCGCTTTGCGAACCGATTTTGCCCGCTCCCGTCAAGAACTGGAAGCACAAATCGGCAAGCCCGTTTTTGCCTTGGCTTACCCTTTGGGCAAATACAGTGATTTAACGGAAGTAATCCTCAGCCAAATGGGCGTAAAAGTAACTCTTTCCACCGAACCGGGAATTAATACTTTAATTAAAGGTTTACCCCAGTCTTTACGGGCTTTAAAAAGAATAAATGTGGATGAAAACACTTCTGCAGATGAGTTGTTGCAAATATTAAGCCGCTAACAGACAAAACTAAACTTGCATAAATTTTCTTAATATGATGTAATGATGTTGGAAAATAAGCATGAGGAGGCGAAAGCATGAAAGAAGGCCTGAAGGAAGTTTATGAGTTTCTAAAAAAATGCGGTACTTATTATATTGCCACCATGGACGGTGACCAGCCCCGAGTAAGACCCTTTGGCACTGTAGAAATTTTTGAGGACAAGCTCTACATACAAACGGGCAGGTCCAAAGATGTTTCCAAACAAATTAAAGCCAATCCTAAAGTGGAAATTTGCGGCATGGCAAACGGTAAATGGATCCGTGTAGCAGCAACTTTAGTTGATGATCCCAGAATTGAAGCTGAACAGCATATGTTAGACGCTTATCCTTCTTTAAAAGACAGATATCAAGCCGGTGACGGTAATAACCAAGTTTTATATCTCAAAGACGCCACCGCCACCATTTACTCCTTTACAGAAGAACCAAAGGTGATTAAATTTTAACCAAGGTTAATTTTACTTTCTACCAAATAAAAACAGGCCGGGTATTCCGACCTGTTTTTTATTCAATTCCCCTGTTGATGTGCCCGTAGGTAATCCCGGCTGCTTTAATTTGTGTGATTTTTTCCCAATCAGCCTGGGTGAGAGCTGATTGTATGGCCTTTTGATAAAGCCTTACAATTAATTCCACTTCTTCTGCCGTTTCCGCCAAAAAGTTAAGGCGTAAATAGCCAATGCCCTTGCTTTCCAGTGCTTTTAAATTTTCCAGTAAAAATAATTTTTTGGCATTATAAATTTCGGTACAGCAAGCATCTCTTTTTACGATACGAAAAACTTCATTTAAACTGTCTTTAAGACCGTAAGACGATTGCTGGCAAAGGCCGCAATTTATTTGCCGATTGAAAACAGTGTCAATAACACAATGCTTCATCACCATCACCGGCAGGTAACCATATCCCACCAGTTCCGTTTTGCCAGGATCCAGATTAAAACTTGCAATTTGTTTTAAATTTAGTTCCGGTGAAAGCGTGATCCTGGCAAAATTTTTCTCGTGATAAAACCGGTATGCATAATCATTAACAATATTTAAATTAAAATCAGCCACAAGCTTATAGTCCTGAAAAAGCTCTATATGGCCGTAACTTTGAACTAGTACCGTATCCAAACCCAATTGCTCTACATACTTTTTATATGTTTGTAGACCTTCATCGGATGCCAGTCTGAAAATTTCCGGGATTAATTTTCCCTGAAACAGCTTTTCACGCACAAGTTGTACCGCTGCCGGCAGGGTTTTTAGATCTTTATAATAAATGATTTCTACGCCTAAAGCCAGCAATTTTTCCAGCTGTACTAAATTACTGGCGGAACAGGTTAAGGTAATTGTTTTTGGCTTTTTACTAAAAGTTCTTTTTACCTCGGACAAGTCATGTAGCCGGGATTTTCTCTCATAGCGTCGGCTGCGCTTTGCCGTCAGTTTTTCCACTAGCATCCGGCGGAGTCTATTAAGTTCTTTTACCGGAACGGCAAGTCCCTGGTCTAAATCAACCTCAATTTTTTCCGCCAGAAAAGGCGTACCCCCCAGCTTTGCGAACTGCGCCTCCACTTGATTTGCCGAAACTGCCACTTTTACGGCTTTTTCCGGAATAACCCCTGTGCTCCCTTCTACCGCGTATGTACCGTCGGTAAGGCTGCCACTGAGAGGTTGGTCTTTTTTAATTTTGACCTTAAATTTTACCGGTATGGTAAGCTGCTCCTTTTGGCAAAGCTTGCCGTACTTCTGCATCAATTTTTGATCATATGTCTTGTAAACAGCTTCTTTGGGGTAAGCAAAATGTTTAAAATTTACCTGACAGATTTGACCCTTTGTACACTGTTTCACCACTCTACCTTTATGCTCCAGACGCTCTACGCGACCGCCAATAATTTCCCTTTTTCTTCTAATCTGGATTTCATCATTTTGATATAAATCAGCCGCCAGTTTTAGCGTCATTTTACCGGCCCTTTTGTTATAATCTACCACCTCACCCAGGTAGTATCCCCGGTTCCCCGGGCTGTCCAAACTCATAAGTTTGGTACCTCTGTCGCCAAATAAATGGCCCCTGGTAAATCCACGGTTAAAAATTTTTAATGCTTGCCGCAAAGACTCCAGATCGACTTTTTTATGGCTGTAGATTGCCTCCAAAATTGAACGATATGCTTTCACCACAACGGCCACATATTCGGGGCTTTTCATGCGCCCTTCCAGTTTAAGACTAAAAGCTCCGGCATCTATAATCTCTTTAAGACAATCAATGGTGCATAAATCTTTAGTACTTAAGAGATAGTCCCCGCCGGCAGAGGGAAGCGCCCTTTTTTGTTCAAGATCATAAAGAGTATATTTCTTCCGGCATGGTTGCGCACAACAACCACGATTACCGCTTCTGCCGCCAATTAAACTACTCATTAAACATTGGCCGGAAACAGAAATGCAAAGAGCTCCGTGTACAAAAACTTCCAGTTCCACACCGGTCTCCTTTTTTGCCTGCCTGATTTCTGCCACAGACATTTCTCGACCAAGGATTACCCTTTTCACCCCTAAAGAAGCTAAAAATTTCACATCAGCAGCAGTCTGCACCGACATCTGTGTGGAACAGTGGATGGCAAGATCAGGATAAGTACGACGCAAATATGTCAGCACACCTAGATCCTGAACAATGATGGCATCTACACCGGTAACATATAAAAAATCAAGGTATGCTTTTAACCGCGCAAATTCAGCGTTGAGAACCAGGGTATTTACAGTAACATAGACATTAACCCCGCGCGTATGGCAGTACGCCACAGCTTCTTCTAATTCTGCAGCAGAAAAATTAGTGGCATATTTGCGTGCACCAAATTCTTTCCCTGCCAGGTAAACGGCATCGGCACCGTTTTGAACGGCCGCCTGTAAAGCGGCAAAACTTCCTGCCGGAGCCAAAAGTTCATAAGGTTTTTGCTGTGAATTTTTCATCTTACTTGCCAGCTCCTTTAACTATAGCTTGACAGCAAATGTATATAATATAACTTTAGCTTTAGTAAGTTCACTTTTTATAGTGTAGAAAAGTTAAAGCTTTATTGAAGATGCCGGCCGGATCGGGTAAAATAAAGTAGTTAATGCGGCAAACCAAGGCCGGTGCAATGAACACAGGGAGGTCAGTTTCATGAACAGATTGGAAAGAGCTTTAATGCATGCTTTGTTTGTCCACCCACATCATAACACAGACAAGGCCATTGATTTCGGCATCTTTAAAAAATTAAATGAGCAGGTTAATATTCTCTGGCCTGACAGTTTACTGGTAGGGCCCGATGCCAATGATGATGCTGCCGTCTTGCGTATGCCCAACGGAGAATTAATGGTGGCAAAAATGGAAAGCCACTGCTCACCGGCCGTTCCACGCCCATACGATGCAGCCGCCACCGGGGCGGGCGGTGCCATGCGTGATGTGGTGGCCATGGGTGGCAGACCGATGTTTTTACTTGATTTTATTGGCACACGCCCCTTGGATGAAGAAGTTTTAGTAGGCCCCTGCGGCTTTAAAGGTCATTGTACCTGCGGCAATTGCAAAGTAATGACCAGCGATGAACGAGTTAATCTTATGGTTAAAGGCATCAGCGATATGTGCAAAGCTATGGGAGTATTTGTGGTAGGAGGCGGTTTTTCCTCCTCCTTCAGTGATATAGTTCCAGCCCTTGTCGTTGCCGTAATCGGTCCCCTTGTCACCGACAAACCTTTAACCAAACCTGCCAAAAATGTAGGAGATAAGTTAATTATTGTGGGTGAAACCGGCAATGACGGCAACGATACACTTTATCGCGCCGGTTTAGTGGACGAGCTGCGCCCTGCTCTGGCCCTTTTTGAGGAAGAAAGAACCACCATGGAAGCATCCCTGGCCGCCATTAAAACAGGTAAAATTAATGCCTGTTCCGATTTGGGTGCTGCCGGCATCGGTGCCGCCGTCAGTGAATCTACCCGCTTTGGCGGTTTAGGGGCCAAGGTAGAGCTTTCCGCTGTACCCACAAAAATGCAATTAACACCGGAAGAAATCTTTATTTGTGAAACCCAGGCCAGGATGCTTTTCCAAGTAGCCCCGCAGGATGTGGAAGAAGTATTGGCGGCTGTCCACTCTCAAGGTGCCAAAGCCGCCGTGATCGGTGAAATTACAGACGGTAAGGAAGCCGTTTTTGCGTATAACGGAGAAGTGGTGGCCCGTATTCCCCACGAGGCGCCGGCAGATCTCTAAAAAGCTTTTCCCCTAAGAAACAAAAGCAACCGGGAAATTTCCCGGTTGCTTTTGTTTGCGTTCAGTTTTTGCCAGCGCTTTATCCTAGACTTTTGGGCTTTTGCTTTAGGCTTTTGCTCAGAAGATTTTTGTCTCCGGAGCAACTTCCTCCGGAGACAGATTGCGACATATTTTTATTTCCCGGGCAATAAATGACAAGATTCTTTCTCTCCCAAAGGGCAGTTTCTCCACTTACAGTAAACTAAGACTATAGGAAATTTATGTTTTCATAAGATAAATATTGCCCGAAACCGTGCTCACCTCTATTAAGTAATCTTCCTCCGTTTCTGTGGAAGTAGGGGCAGAAATGGGAAAATCGCTGTTGACTTTACCGGATAGAGAGTTAAATCTAACGGTAAAACGAACATCAGAAGGTAAAACTAGTTTTACAT
>JAAYMK010000080.1 GCA_012521405.1 Bacillota bacterium | reverse complement strand
CTATAACCGCAGTATATAATACTACATATTCCCCTTCTTTGTTTTTTCTGATATAAAAATGCATCATATTTGCTTTCAGGTACATATCAACAACGGACGCCTCACTTTTCCCCCAGAAGCGCTTCTCAGGAAAATCAGCTGCGCCGCGCGCCGCCAGCCTGTCGATGACTTCTTGGCAAAAGCCGCCTATATACTGCTCGCCATAGATATCACCCAAATTCGGGATGATATTCACCAGGCCGCCGGTTGCCATACCGCCAAGATGACCGTACCTTTCAAGAAGAATTGTTTCCGCACCGCCTCTTGCCGCCGCCACCGCCGCTGCAACGCCGCCCGGTCCTCCACCCACAACAATCACATCAGTTTCCCGGATTACTTTGACTTCCCTTTTGGCTTCGGTAATTGTTTTAGCCGTAGCAATGCCTTTTTTCGGAATTTGCTGGGGCAGAGCGTAGTTTTGATACACTTCCGAGCCGCCGTATTTGACCATCTATATACCTCCTTTAGAATTATATATTTATGTTTTCATCTGCAAAATACTTGTTCTTTACCCTTTATAACCTTGTCCAATTCATCAAGCACCCTTCTTTTTTCAAAAGGGTCTTCATACCAGTTATCCTCCAAATTCTCTTTTGCAGGGACACCAGGTAAAATTTCACCAGGGTGGCATAAATGTTTTTAGTAGCAACAAGCATCTCCACTTCTTTTTTGATAGTATTTTGGGAATACCTGGTTATATATTTAAATACCCCCTTTTTAAATCCTCCGTACTTCCCCAATGAAATCATTTTTTTTTTGCAAATAAACTTTGCTTTATAGAGTACGATTGTATTGCAATTGCCATAAACCTCCATTTTGGTGAAAGGCTAATCTTTTTTTGCGGCAAAAGGAAATGTACTGGAGGAATAACTTTTTTGTCCCGTAAAACGGCAAAAATAGTATTTAATAAAGAGTTAAGACGCCAAGAGCAATTGCGCTTGGCGTCTTAATTTTGAAGTTGATTATAATCTGTGTTCTGCGCGTGAGATAATGTCATCCTGCATTTCCTTAGTCATATCTACGAAATATGCACTGAACCCGGCAATACGCACAACCAGGTTATGATAGTCTTCAGGGTTTTCTTGTGCTTTTCTCAGTGTGGCGGCGTCTACGATATTGTATTGGACCTCCATGCCACCCCGATCAAAGTATACTTTGGTTGCATCTATGAGCTTATCAACGCCCTCCTTGTTTTGCAGCACTGACGGGTGGATTTTCAGGTTGAGAGCCATACCGTCCATGAAACGTGAATGATCAAAGCTGGTGGCCGAAATAAATACAGCAGTAGGCCCGTTAACGTCCCTGCCCTGTACAGGACTGGCAGCATCTGCAATAGGCGTACCTGCTTTGCGCCCATCCGGTGTTGCCCAGGTAATCTCACCCTGGACTACATGGTCTGCTGCCCCGAATGTACCGCACTTATAAACCTTGCAGCGGTTGTTTGAGAATGCTCTGGTAATTTTATAATACAGATCAAGCAAATACTTCATTTCCTCGTCAGCATAAGGATCGCCGTTACCGTAATGAGGAACTTCGTTGATGATTCTCTGACGCAGGGACTCATAGCCCTCCCAGTTCGCCAGGATTGCGTCCAGATACTCTTTTCCGGAAACAAGCTTCTTGTCGAAAATCATGTATTTAAGGGCAGTCAGGCTGTCGGCAGTAGTTGCAAGTCCGGTTGCAGTGCCACCATAAGAATTATACTTTGCACCGCCTTGAGATACATCCTTACCGCTTTCCATGCAACCGGTAATTGAAATGGAGAGGTTCGGGAAGGGGAATAATCTCGGGTATTCATACTCTGTGTAATTGTTAAGTGTTGCCGACCATGTCAGCATCCATGTTGCGATTTTTTCAAAAGCAGCACGGACTTCATCCATGGATTTCATCTCATACAGATAGCCGGAACGCAATTCCTCAGGCACCTGGGCTCCGTTCATGGGGTTAATGCCGTTATTAATGGCCATAAGTAATGCAATAGCCCAGTAGATACCGCTGTGAGACATTGATGAGCCGTTAGGAGCCGGAT
>JAAYMK010000011.1 GCA_012521405.1 Bacillota bacterium | reverse complement strand
TATTGTTAATTACTTCTTTTTTTATGGCTTCCGGGCTGTTACCTTCAAAGGCTGTTTTGATGGCGATGCCGTTTACCTGCATGTATTTTTCAAAAAGTTCCCTGGTACCGCTGCCCTTTTCCCTCATAGCAAAATTTTCCCGGGCAAGTTCAGGCAGTTTTATGATTTTCCTTTTAATGCGAAAAGCTACTTCCCTAGGGCTGAAAGCTTGGTAATATAGTCATCTCCGCCAATCCCCAGACCTAATAGCTTATCTACATCTTCATCTCTGGCCGACAAAAAGATAATAGGAACAAAAGTTATCTCCCTTAACCGCTTGCAAACTTCAAAACCATCAATATCGGGTAGCATAATATCCAGCACGATAATGTCAGGTTTTATCTTTTGCGCCATTTCCATGGCCTCATAGCCATTTTGGGCTTTATATATCTTAGTAAAATTTTCTTTGCGCAGGACGGCTTCCAATAGATGGAGGATATCTGCTTCATCGTCCACCAAGAGAATTTTTTTCTCTTTTAAATCGATCGTTTCCACTCCCAGCAGCGAGATCACCCCCAAGATAATCAGATAATATCTTTTTGACAAAAGTTTTTGCTTCCAGACAAAAATACAATAATTAACAAGATGATACTGACAAAATAAACTATGGGTCCCTTACTGAAAAGATCCATGTCTACCCCCAGGGCGGCCATAATGGGATAAGTCCAAGGATAAACAAGCCAAAACTTGGAGTTGGCCACCAACATGGCCGGCAAAGCCAAACCAATACCAATGCCTAGAGGAATAGTCATTTGCTTGTGGCGGATACTTACAACATATAAAACTGCCATTACGGGCAAAGCCGCCACATACATGGCCATGGGCCGAACAATAAAGTTTTGCCAGGGCAAGTTGCCTTCAAGACCAAGAAAGAAACCCGAAATGAGTATGCTGATTAGCAAAGCCAGGATGTTAATGAAAATAACTCCACAAGCAATGATAAATTTTATTGTGTAAACCACCTCTTTTTTAACAGGAAGGCTTAAATATTGTTTCCAGCCGTGATGTGCATTTTCCATGCGAGCTACTAAAGTCATCACCACACTGATTAACACAGGGAACAAAATCATGACATAAAAAATCATGCTTTGGGTATACAATTGCTCCCAAGCATTTTGCCCCTGTCCCGTAAACAAATCGTAATAGCGCAGCAAATTAACGGCACCTTGCAACACCATAAAAGCAGGAGCTAAAATTACAATCCAAAATATTTTCGAGCCCTTTAACTTAATTAATTCTACAACAATAATCTCTTTCATTATATCCCTCCTAGGAAATTTCCTTCCTTTGGAAAAATATCATACCTAACCCTAAAAAAATTAAGCCGCATGAAAAACCATAATTTAGAGCAATAGCGTTATTAATGGTAGGATCAGGCAAAGTAAAGATCATATGCGCATAGGGAATAAATTTAGCTAACTGCTCTGACTGGGCAAAAAAGAGGGAAGAGGCAACACCGACAAAACCAATTGTCATCGCTACACTGGCATTGGACAAATTGGCACTTAAAAAGCATTGGCTTCCTATTAATCCGGAAACGGCCACTATTTGATACCCTGTATAAGTTAAAAATAAAGATAAATCAAATATCTCCGGAAAACCCAATACTTTTCCCACCAAAAACAGGCAGATACTATTTTCTATAATCATAAAAAGATTTAAAAGAAAAACAAGTACCCATTTTGCCACATATACTTTTATGCGGGAAACAGGCAAGGCCAGAATTTGCTTCCAGCCGCTGGATTTATACTCCAGGTAATGAACATGGGAAGCCACAATGGTAGCAACTAGCGGCAGGAAAAAAGCCCAGAGAAAATGATGTTGCGTAAGTAATAACTGCCACGAGCTTAAATTTTGCTTTGCTGCCAACCCTCGAAGATAATCATAGCGTAAGCAAAAGTTAGCAAAAGTTAAAAGTGTACCTACCAGGGGGGTGAAAATAACCACAGGCCAAAGGAAACTTCTTTTTTGTTTAAGCAACTCTCCTTTAATTAAACGGTAAAATTCCTGCATTAGGCCACCTCCCCGGTTAATTGCAAAAAGATATCCTCCAGACTGCCAAGGTTTTCACTTAAGTGGGAGACACCAAAACCATGCATTACTAATTCTCGGTTCAATATTTCCGGATTGATGTTAGCGGATAAATAAAGCCTGTTTTGTTTCCTGGAAACGGCATAACCTTTTCCCTGTAAAAACTCCACAACTTTGTGCAAAGGATGTGCTTCGATAATAATTTCTTTTCTGCCCTTTGCTTTCAATGCTTCCAGTGTTCCTTGGAATAATAATTTTCCTTGGTGAATAATGCCTACATAATCAGCAATCTGCTCAATTTCATTTAAAATATGACTGCTAATAAGGACGGTGGCATTCATTATTTCCGGCAGGCTAAGAATAAGTTCGCGTATTTCCCGCACTCCCGCCGGGTCAAGGCCGTTAGTGGGCTCATCTAAAATTAAAAGCTCCCGGTTGCCCATTAGGGCTTGGGCGATACCCAGTCTCTGCTTCATGCCTAAAGAAAAATGCTTTACCTTCTCATTTTTCCATTTTGCAAGCTTCACAATTTCCAGTGCTTTATCAATTTCCTTTTTGGGCAGCTGTAGGATTCTCCTGGTAATCTCCAAATTTTCACCGGCCGTTAAATGTTCATAATAAGACGGTGCTTCCACCAATGACCCCACCTTACGTAAAATCTCCATGCGGTGTTTTGCAAGGTCTTGCTTGAACAAAAAGATTGATCCTCTTGTGGGCTTAATCAACCCTAAAAGCATCCTAATGGTAGTTGATTTTCCCGCCCCGTTGGGTCCAAGAAAACCATATAAAGCACCTTTGGGTATTTGTAGGTTTAGATTCTGTACCGCGGTAAAACGCTTAAATTTTTTTGTTAAGCCTTTTGTTTCAATGACAAATTGTCCCACTCTTTCTGCCTCCTCATCTATTCATTTCCGGTAAAATCTTATCAACACAGGCTTAACTCTCAATTTAACCATCCTTAATTTAACCTTAAGAATTGCCTTATTTTTCGTCTTTGCCGGTATTCAAAAAAAAAAAAAAGCCGGGGACAAAACCCAGCAATTTAAAGCATAGCGTGAAGCTTTGAGGCACTACGCTATTTTTTATTAAATTTAGATGTCGTTTAGTTGAGGAAAATTAATCAATAAGGAAACTCTTTGCATTAAGGGAACGCTCACAACTTAAAATGAATCTGCCAAGACAAGGATTCACATTATTCCGGTTATAAGCAATCACCATTTCCATGGGTTTTAAGTCGGATAACTTCATCATCGTAAGATGTTTATTCGTCGTAGCCAGATTATTAATACTGCAAATGGAGACGCCTTTGCCGGATTCTAAATACATAATTTGTGAATTAATATCGGGTGCCTCCAGTATTTTTGGTCTAAACCCGGCTTTTTGGCATTCCTGTTTCAGCAAATCATCTATCGCCCGTGACTCGCTACGCGAAACACTAATAAATGTTTCATTTTTAAAATCTTTCAGTGATAAGT
>JAAYMK010000010.1 GCA_012521405.1 Bacillota bacterium | reverse complement strand
TCAACAATGTGCCGCTTTTCAAAGGCGGCAGCAACCTTACTAGATCAGCTTTGAGAAAGTTAAATGAACGTTGTATCGTGTAAATGATGTGGGGTTCAATAAAACCTAAAGTGTCTTGACACTATCTATTTGCAGTCAAATGTTGAAAATTTTATAACAATTCAGTATAATGATAATTAGTAGTATTGGGCAAAAATTATCAAGGGTTATGGAATTATTCATATCTTAGAAATGGGGTGAGATAAAAGTAAAAGGGGGAAAAATTTTTTCATAAGTGGGCGTTTGCGGGAAAATAGTTTTGCGCCCAGGCGGCATTTTTCAACGCAAAAACAGACAGAGTAATAAAATGCGCGTATGAGACTGAGCTGGTGCTTGCACTTATCCTGTAGGTTATCCTGTAATTCTGAAATTAAGAGGGAGGATATTTTTTTTATGGAAAACAAGCCGTTAAAGCGTTCAATCGTTAACTTGTTCGGCGTACCGTCGCTCGGCTTTCAATTTTGGGTAACCCTGGAAATACAATTCTTCTCCGTCTTTTTAAGCGACTATGCGCTTTTGCCCGTGGCGATACTGGGCGTTGTCATGATTCTTACCGGTTTCTTTGATGTGTTCTGGGTGCCCCTTGGCGGTATTATTTTGGAGAAGACCAATTTAAAATGGGGCAAATATCACTCCTGGATGTGGATTGGTCCTCCGATTGCCTTGTTGTTCTACATTTTCCAATTTGCCAAAATTGGCAACGTTACCGTTAACGCCATTTTAATTACCATTGGTTTTGCTATTAGCCACCTGGTTTGGAATATTTTCTATACAGGGCATCTGGCCTTAAACTCCGTTTTGTCAGAAGACAGCAAAGAAAGAGTTACCATGTCCAGTAACAGAGGCATGTTTAACGCTTTAGGTGCTATTTTATTTTCTTTGTTTATTTCCCAGGGATTGAGTGAAGCCACACGCCCATCCCAGTTTACCTGGTTCGCTTTCTGGGGCGGCTTGGTTATGATCGCCGGTTACTACTTCCTGGCATACCTCACCAGGGACTATGCGCACAAAGGCGACAACGTCGCTGCAAGTGAAGATGAAAAACTGTCGGTTTTGGAAATGGTCAAGCAGATTTTTGTCAACCCGCCCTTATTGGGGATGTTGATCGGTGATGTCGGCAGATACCTAGGCAGATTCGTGATTTTTGGCATGGCCGTGTATTTTATGCGGGACGTTATGAGTGCTCCCGCCATTATCGGCACTTTCTTTACCGGTATGAATCTCTCGCTTTTTGTCGGCGCTCTTATTGCCCGGACTATTGCCACAAAGATTGGTGACAAGACTACCTACGCTCTTTCACTGGTAATCTTTATTATCGGCCTCCTTCTGGTTTATTTCGTACCCATGAGCCCCACTGTCTTCCTGGTAGTCATGTTCATTACCTATCTGGGCTACGGGATGCCTGATGCGGTGGCCATTGCCATGTATTCCAACACCGTTGACTACGGCGAGTGGAAGACCGGGAAAAATGCTAGAGGCTTTATTATGTCGCTCTATGCTTTCCCCTTAAAAATCGGTATCCTGTTAAGCCGGGTTGTTATTCCTATTGTTTTGGGTATCGGCGGCTATGTGGCCGGTACAGCTCCCACCCCGCAGCTGATCAGCGCTTTAAGGGCCGGTTTCACCCTGGTACCTGCGGCTATTCTGGTCATCAGTTTCATCTGCATTTACTTCCTCTATCGCATTACGCCCGAAAGCTTAAAGCAAATGCAAGCAGAAATTGCGGCCAGAAAACAGGTTAAAGCCTAATCTAATGTGAAAAAGTGTGGCCTTAGGCCACCGCTCAGACTGTAGACAAAAATGGCCTTTAGGAAGCAAAACCTAGAGGCCATTTTCCTTTTAAACATAAAAAAAGCTGAAATATTAAAGAGTACCCCAAAGTTCTTTTCCCCATTCTGTATGTCTGAGGTCTGCGGCTATTTCTACATAGGACTGCCATACATGACGGGTAACCACTTTTGGTTTTAATAGAACAAATAAAACTATAGTTAACCGGTATTTCTGTCAAGTTTTCGGAGTGTGAAAACCTGAAGAACTTAAACTCTAACAGTATCTCCCGCAAAAGACCAATTCCGGTATGATTGAATTGGAAAAAATCAATCATACAGGGAGAGGCAAATGAAACTGTGATTATAGATACATCTTGTTAATGGCCATGATAAAATCGGCATAAATGGTCACGAAAAACCCGCAAAAATGGTCATTTAATAAGGGAAAAAAGCTCGTTCCCTAAAACATTTTGATTGGGGAACCAAAATACTTGAAAGAAGGGAACGAGCAAAAATGACAAGAGTGTGGGAAATCGTGAATATCCAAAAATGCCGAGATGCAGGACTTATTAAGACTGCCACAGCCAGACGTTTAGCCATGGACCGTGGCACCGTGGTAAAATATTGGAACGTTGAAGATGCCTTAAATGAAGTGCCTATCTATCAGAGAGCTATTAAGATCGAACCTTATAAAGATTACATCATAGAAAGGCTGAAAAAATGGCCGGAATTATCAGCAGAAAAAATTTACCAAGAAATTAAAAAGCAAGGGTACACAGGTTCACAAAGAACAGTTCGCCGGTATGTCGCCATGCTTCGACCGAAATCATTTCGCGAGTATAAACCTTACGTAACCCTGCCCGGTGCCGCCGGAAAAAGGGCCTCTTTGGTATGTGGGCGGCAAAGATCACGAACAGGCATGGCTGCCCAATGTGGCTAAGATAAGCGTTCAGACTGTCGGCGGCGGCATGGTGTTTATTCCCCTAGGGCTGCCGGTGGCAATTGGTATAGTAGTAGCATATTTTCAAGCTAATGGATATAGATTAGCAGCTGAATTACTATCTTTTGCTGTGTCTAAGAAAAACACTAACACAGTCTACCACCCACAATATGGCTACCGTGCATTTTTGTTTTGTACTATGATATAATAAAACAAAGTTGGTTGCATTGCTTCTTTTTGGTGAGACTAAAACAATTACTTGGCGGAAAAGGTGAGGCAAATGACTGAATA
>JAAYMK010000079.1 GCA_012521405.1 Bacillota bacterium | reverse complement strand
GGTAAATTTCATTGACAATATTATCATAGCTTTCCTTTGAATTTGCCTTTTGAATTAATTGATTTATTAACAAAACTAATTCCTCAAAATTCTCTAGTAGGTGTAGGAGATTCTATGACGCTTTTTGAAACAGGGGTAATAGATTTTCTGCGTAAAGGCAGTTTTATTTTTCTTGACAAATATAGAGAGGGTATAACAAGTAAAGAAAAAAGGGAGATTTATATAAAAAACTTTTCTGCGGATACTTTTATTTGCAGTACAAATGCTTTAACTGAAAGTGGTGAATGATACTTTTTGCAGATCCCTTCGGCTATCAATGGATGTTAATGCAAGTACATAAAGTAGTAAGCCATGAAGAACGCATTCGCCTCTGGGAAGAAAAAAAGAAAAATCTGAGTTAGTAGATTATGAGGATTTTTACCGATAAAAAAGTCCGGCAAAAGCTTGCCGGATTTATCTTAGGAAAATGTATTTTTCTCTTCAACGATGATTCTTATAGGTGAACATTTACCCCCGTTACACTTACTTTCAGAGACGCTACAAGCAGCGACCCCAAGGCGGACATCCATTTCCGCTCGCAAAACCACTTTATCTCCCGGCTTTGAAAGGGGCTGTTCGACTGAGATACTGCCGTCGGGATTTATTTTTGTGTGTATAAATAAATTAACAGGTTGAATGATAGGGTATTGTTTACCTAGGCTTTTATTTATGTTTTCGAGGCAGTTAGGGTGTCCTGCTCCATTTTGATAGAAAAAATCAAACATTTCTGGCCGGCAACAAGGATGAAGGAGATCATGTTCCCCAACATCATCTAAGATTAGCTTAAACATTGGATTGTAAAGGTTGGTAAAAATTGTATCTCCTGCTTTTAATTTTAAAGATTGATTGCAATCTATGGTGACCCCGGTTGATAAAAACTTTAAAGGATTATGTTGGGAATAATTTTGCTGTTTACACTTGCTAGGTTATTAGCGGCATGTGCAAGCAACACTGGTTCTTTAGAAGTATTAACGAAGGAAGGAATTATGCCTTACAAATTATCCGAAAATGAGGAGTGTTTGTTACAAGTATTTGGTATGGAAGACAAGGCGCAGATTATTTCTTTATACCATGTGTTTTTCTTGTGAGCAGTTTGATAATAATTTTTATCTAAGGATTGACTTAACCAAAAAAAAGCTATATGTTTTAGTTAAGTGAACACTGAATTAGATGGGGGATGGATAGCGTGGAGGT
Source organism: Bacillota bacterium (assembly GCA_012521405.1). Classification (GTDB taxonomy): domain Bacteria; phylum Bacillota; class Dethiobacteria; order Dethiobacterales; family Dethiobacteraceae; genus JAAYSO01. The sequence continues at coordinate 5,117 of JAAYMK010000079.1, read as the reverse complement.
AACCAAGCAGCTGAAAGCCATAGCAGATAATACAAGATTTAATATTCTTACTTTGCTTTTACAGCATAATTATTGCGTGAGAGCGTTATCAAAAAAGCTTAATTTATCGGAATCGGCCATTTCGCAACATCTAAAAGTTTTAAAGGAAGCAGGCTTGCTCACAGGAGAGAAAAAAGGCTATTATATGCATTATGATGTTAATAGGGAGCTATTGCATAAACTATCTGCAAAAATTAAAGAACTTGCTGCCATTGAACGGGAAGTTTGTAAGCCTGAAAAGGCGGGCTGTGATTCTGCCGGACAAAAAAAGTGCCATGTGCAAAGGAGTGATGAGTAGTTTCAACCTTTTACCTGGGAGAAAGGAAGGATAAGTAGAAAATCATGGAGATTATCAAAGTCACGCATCTAAAAAAGACATATGGAGATGTTGAAGCAGTTAATAACATTTCTTTTAGTATTGAGCAAGGTGAAATATTTGGCTTTTTGGGACCAAATGGAGCAGGAAAAACTTCTATCATCAATATGATGATTGGGCTCTCAAGGCCTACTGGCGGCCACATTATGATTGATGGTATTGATGCCATAAAAGACATAAAAAAAGTACAGAAGATTATCGGGATTGTGCCTGATGAAAACAATTTATATGATGAAATGAATGGCTTTGAAAACTTGTGTTTTTGTGCTTCGTTATATGGGATGCGTAAAAAGGAACGTGAAAAAAGAGCAACGGAACTATTAAAGCAATTTAATTTGCTTAAAGCGAGTAGACGTCCTTTTAAAACGTATTCAAAAGGGATGAAACGGAAACTAACAATAGCCGCCGGAATTATCCATGATCCTAAAATTATATTTTTAGATGAGCCGACAACAGGTATAGATGTTGAAAGTGCAAGGCAAATTAGAGAACTTATCTTGGATTTAAAAAAGCAAGGTAAAACTATTTTTCTTACTACCCACTATATTGAAGAAGCAGAAAGGATCTGTGATAGGATTGCTTTTATTGTAAACGGTAAGATTGTAAAGACCGGCACAGTAAATGAATTGATGGAGAATGCAGAAAGTGAACATAAGATCAATTTGGTGCTTGATAACAATATAACAGGAAGCAGGGCAGAACTGGAAAATCAATTTCCCAATTATAAGATAAAGATGGTTGGGGATAATTCCTGCTTAATTATTTCTCAAGAACGGATAGCTTTATCACCCCTTTTACAATTACTTGACAGTAAAGGAATATCCGTTTACGAAGCAAAAGCAATAAAACCTTCTTTGGAAGATGTCTTTGTAAAAGTTACTGGTATTGAAGCTGTACAACTAAGAATAGAAAGAGAAAAGTTGGGGACATAGCATGAAAACAATGATTGCATTTTGGAGTATTCTAAAAAAAGATATTTTAAATTACTATTTAAAGCCACCCAATATTAGTTGGGGCATAATTTTTCCGCTTTCTTGGACACTAATGCAACTTATGCGTTCAGAGGGAAATCTAGGGATTGTAGAATTGCTACCCGGTTTAATGGCCATGAGTGTGTTGTTTGGAACTACTTCAATGCTGGCCGTTACGATTACATTTGAAAGAAAAGGTCGTTCTTTTGACAGATTGCTACTTGCACCTATAAGTATTAGCATATTGGTTGTTGCCAAAATTTTAGGAGCAATTTTATTTGGGATAATTAATGCATTTATCCCGGTGATTTTTGCCGCATTTTTTATAGATTTGAGCAGAATCAATTGGGGCCTTACAATTGTTGCCATTATTTTTATCGCAGTTACTTCTGCTTTAATGGGTTTGTTAATAGCCGTTTCTGCAAAGGAAGTATTTGAAGCCCAAACATTATCAAACTTTTTTCGCTTTCCCATGTTATTTTTATGTGGCCTTTTCGTACCTTTAGATAAGCTGCCGGTCGTATTAAAGCCATTATCTTTTATTCTGCCTTTAACTTATGGTACAGATATACTTAACGGTTCTGTTACCGGCAACTCTGTTTTCAGTGCCATCATTAATTTTGTAGTGATGTTAGCTTTTGTAATTTTACTGTTTTATTTATGCCAAAGAAATATTAAGAAAAAGTGGATTTTATAGTGTCCTTTTCATGGTAAAGTAATATTTAAAGCGCTACAAGAAAACATGGCTGCTGGGGGCTATGAGAAGCCCTGGGGCCATGGATCCACCTCGCATCATGCCCCTGTATACTTAGAGCAAAAGCCACAGCTTTTGGTACAGGGAGAGAGGAAGTGATCGCTATTAACCATCTTAAAAATGGCTTTTTTTATGCGGGGTGCCGTTAGTATAAGGGTTAAGTTGTTTGCATTTGATAATAATAAATGTAAAGTACATGTGGTTTAGTATTTACCAATAACTTTGTGGAGTGAGAACAATGTCAAGTTGTGAAAATTGCCCGCGAAAAAACGACTGTAAAACAAAAGAGAGTTGTGGAATAGAAAATAATCCATATAATAACGTGAAAAAAGTTGTAGGGGTTATGAGCGGCAAGGGCGGTGTTGGCAAATCCACCATCTCTGTTTTGCTTGCTAAAAGTCTACAGAAAAAAGGATACAAGGTAGGCGTGATGGATGCAGATATTACAGGACCTAGTATCCCTAGGCTACTTAATGTGAAAGACAAAAAGGCGCAGAAAAGTGAATTGGGAATTACGCCAGTAGAAGATAAAAATGGGATAAAAGTAATGTCTTTGAACTTATTGCTGCAAGATGAACAGCAGCCTGTGATCTGGCGGGGACCTTTAATTGCAGGGATGGTGAAAAGTTTTTGGACAGATGTGTTGTGGGGTGAACTTGATTATTTAATTATTGATATGCCGCCCGGTACGGGGGATGTGGCACTGACGGTAATGCAGTCCATTCCAATTAATGGTATAGTTATTGTTTCCGTACCACAGGATTTAGTGTCCATGATTGTGGCAAAGGCCGTGAACATGGCAAGAAAATTAAAAATAGATGTTATTGGTGTCGTTGAAAATATGAGTTACGTTTTATGTCCTGATTGCAAGAAAAAAATTCAGATTTTTAACAGTGAAAATACAGAAGGATTTTTAAAGGAAATGGACTTAAAACTGCTCGGGGAATTGCCTATGAGCAGAGATATAGCCAATTTGTCCAGGGAAGATGCGGTAGTAGAGGATAAAGCTTTGCAGGAAACGCTAGAGAGAATAACAGAAAAAATCATACTCTTTGTCAATCATGACTAAAGGCCCTATTTTAAAAGGGCTTTTTTATTTGCCAGAAAATAATATTTATATTTAAGTTATTGGCATTTGACAATAATGTTGGGTGGGTGTACAATGTAATTAGCATATGCCAATATATGTGGTTTTTAATTCTGTAAGGTGGACGGTTCAAAATGTAAAAACGGAGGTTAGTTCGTGAAAATTGCAATTTCTGCAATGGGCAAAGATTTAGACAGTATGCTGGATGTAAGATTTGGTAGATGCAACTATTTTGTGATTTATGACACTGAAGAGGAAAAGTTTTCCTTGCTAGGTAAGATACCTTATGATGACACTGTAATGAAGTCAAAAAATGAATTGGTGCCTATTATTTACTACAGGGATAGCAAGGCAAGTAAAGCTATGAGACAGTTGTGGGAAAAATTATGTGAAAAGATAAGTCTTATAGGAGGCGAATTGTAATGAAAATAGCTGTTGCCAGTGAAGGGAAATATGTAAGCGGGCATTTTGGTCATTGTGAAGGTTTTACTTTATATGAAGTTAAAGATGGAAAGATTAAAAACAAAGTTTTTGTAAAAAATCCGGGCCACAGACCAGGGTTTCTTCCTAATTTCCTTCATGATTTAGGAGCTGATGTTATTATTGCCGGCGGCATGGGTGCGGCAGCACAAGAGTTGTTTGCCCAAAATAATATAGAAGTGATTGTAGGGGCAGAAGGGGAGTGCGACGAGATTGTCATTTTGTATTTAAAGGGAGAAGTAAAATCTACAGGAAGTATCTGCAGGGAACATCAGCATGAAGGACATTGCCACTCATGAGTAAAAAGTTGGGGTGATTCACACATGGGGCGTTAAAGAGTGCGCAAAAAAGTGAAGAGCTTACCCTTGTCAAAGAGCTGCTCAAAAGAAATAGATTTAAGTTAACAAAACAGAGAAAATTAATGTTAGAACAGTTTTTTCTTGCCGATAAACATTTAACGGCGGAAGAACTGTATCAAAGACTGGAAAAAAATAATATTGGCCTTGCCACAATTTACCGTAACATTAAAATTTTTAGCCGGTTGGGTATCATTAAAGAAATTATTGTGGACGGAATAAATTACTATGAATTGAAAATCTACAGCAAAAAACCGCTGCATCTGCATTTTCAGTGTGTTAAATGTAATGATATAATAGATATCGAGGAAAGAAAGGTTGCATTAGATTATTTAAAATTAAATAAGAGCATAGAAGAGATTAATGATCTGGAGATCTATGATGTTGATATTATGTTTATTGGCTTATGTAGTAAATGTAGGGGGAAAGTAAATGGCAAGGCCGGTAAAATGCAGAAGGGTAGAATTCCTTCCTGAAGATACTTATTTCGTTCCTTTCGACAAAAGAAAGTGCGAGATTGAAGATATTGTCCTCAAGGTTGAAGAACTTGAAGCCATGAGATTAAAAGATATTGAAGGACTTAGTCAGGAAGAATGTGCTGAGAAGATGCAGGTTTCAAGGCAGACTTTCCAAAACATTATTGACAGTGCAAGAAGGAAGGTAGCGATAGCACTAACGCAAGGAAATGCAATACACATAAGTGGAGGAAATTATACTTCAGATTCATGCCGGTTTAAGTGTTTAAATTGTGGTAAGGTTTATGATTTGAATTATGAACATGATAAGCATACTTGTCCTTACTGTGGTTCAAACGAAGTAGTTTGTGAGAAAATGAAAAGGTTCTGCCATAGATGGTGCGGGAAATAGATTAAATTTTAATATTAGAGATATCAGGGAAGCGGTTCTTGTGATATACAAATATCATAGGAACTGTATTTTTATAATTATGAATTTAATCTTATCATTCAGGAAAAATATCTTCCAAGCGAATCTCAAGTCCATTAAAACTTTGAGATACTGCACTGTTGCAACCCTTATAAACGCCGTTCTGTTT
>JAAYMK010000078.1 GCA_012521405.1 Bacillota bacterium | reverse complement strand
TCCCCAGGGATAAAATGAGAAAAAGCGCAGAAAGAATGAGCCACAGCTGGTACTGGATTTTCATGGTTGTCCCCCTAAACGGTAGCCAATTCCTCGCACCGCATGGAAATATTTTTTTCCGGAAAGCGCCAAAATTTTTTTGCGCAAACGGCTGATGGTTACATCCACGGTCCGGTCGTTATAAGCCTGTGGTTCTCCCCAAACCTGTTCATATAAAAATTCCCGGGAAAAAACGTTCTCCGGTTTTTTCATCATGATTTCCAATAATTTATACTCATTGGCCGTCAGGGCTGTCTTTTTATCGTGGCAATAAAGAAGCAGTTTTTCGCGATCCAAAAGTAGATCCTCATATTGCAGCCAGGCGTTGCTGTCAGCTTCCTCACCGGCCGTTTCTAAACGGCGCCAGATGGCATGGATACGTGCTAATAACTCCCGTAAATCAAAGGGTTTAACAAGATAATCATCTGCCCCTACTTCCAGGCCAATGATTTTATCCAGGATTTCCCCTTTGGCCGTCAACATAATAATAGGTACGGAAGATTCCTGACGGATACTTTTACAGACCGCCAAGCCGTCCAATTTGGGCAGGGTCCAATCTAAAAGAAGCAAATCATACCGCCGGGCGGCAAATAATTCTAAAGCTGCCTTGCCGTCATAAGCTATATCAACTTGAAACCCTTCCCGTTCCAGAAAAAAAGCAATATTTTTTGCCATAATTTGTTCGTCTTCAACCAGCAAAATACGTTTCATACTTTTCACCCGTGCTTATAGTTTCCGAAAATAACTGTTTTCAAACTTTAGACGTCATTGCCCCTAAAAAGTGCTGCCGCATACACAAAAAACATCACCGCCAACTTAAAACCGGCAGTGATGTCTTTTCTCTAGTAGTTAGTTGACTCGGTAAAAGGCCAGGTTTCCACTAAAACTTGCATCATGCCGCCGCAAACCATACCCATATCTGCGGCAATTTCTCCTGTTAAATCCACCGTTAAAAGCTTGCAGCCACCGTGATCTAAAAGTATGCGGGCTTCCCTGATAACATCGCTTTCACTGCAACCACCGCCAATACTGCCTAAAATTCTCCCGTCCGGCCAGATAAGCATCTTGGCACCGGCTTTTCTGGGAACAGAACCTTTAGTGGCCACAATGGTGGCAATTGCTTTTTTCTCGTCGTCTCCCCGTGCCAGTTCAGCCAAAACCTCACGGTCGAATTCTGTACGCGTTAAAACCTTGGAGTCTTTCCCCAATTTAGGCTCCTCCAGGCGGCGAAAGCTAATAAGCTCGGCCAAAATGGAAACGGCTATTTCTTCCGGTGTCACCGCGCCAATGGCCAAACCAATGGGCGTATTTACCTTTGCCAAAAGTTCCGGCGCAAAGCCTTCCGCCTGCAGTTGCTCCATAATTCCCGTTACCCTGCGTTTAGAACCAATCATGCCCACGTATGCCCAGCGTTTAGGTAAAACTGCCCGTAAGCATTCCTGGTCGTGGCGGTGTCCCCTGGTCACAACGACCACATAAGTGTAAGGGGTAAAGTGAAACGCCTCAATGGCTTCGGCGAAGGGAGCACAAATCACCTGCTCTGCTTCCGGAAAACGCCTGTGGTTGGCAAAGGTGGGACGGTCATCCACCACCGTCACGGCAAAGCCCACTTTGGCGGCAAATGCACATAATGGCTTGGCAATATGGCCTCCCCCTAAAATTAAAAGCCTAGGCTCCGGGAAAAAAGGTTCAATAACGGTAATCATGTTGTCCTTTTCTCTGATTTCTACCTTGCCACCTTGCAGCGCCTTTTGCAGCGCTTCATCTATCCCGGGAGGTAAGGCAGTCAGATCTTTTTGTCCATTAAGATAAACAGCCTTTTGCACACAAGTTTGTGTGGACGTATTTATGGTAGTGATGAGAGCAGCCTGTTCGCCTCGATTTAATTCAGCGTACAAATCTTTATACAGGTGCATGCAGCCTCTCCTTTCCTGCAAAACAGTTAAGCTAACAATTTCGCGTATTGTTCATCAGTATAAAGGCAGGCTTAAACTTTGTCAAAAGCTAGCCGGCTGCTTGTTTAATCGATTTTGGCGGTGTGCAGGCCAAAAACACTACCAATAAGACCTAAAAGGGCGCTTAAAATTATCACCAAACAACTCAATTTCAAAGTAAGGCTTTCCAGGGATGGTAAAGGAATAAAGGGAAGCGGTCCCGCCGCCAAAACATAGATGTACTTTAAGGCAAAAACAGATAAAAGGGCTGCCACAATACCGCCGCCGGCGCTCAAAAACAGTCCCACCAGCAGGTAGGGAACAGCAATAAAACCATCCGGTGCACCCAGTAAAATTAGCGTTTTAATATGTTCCTTATTTTGATCAATACCTAATCTGATTATATGAGAAATAATAATGAGCGTAGCAACGCCTACACCGGCCACTACCAAATAACTTAAAAAATGCATAATGCCCGCCAGGTCCCGCAAATCTTCCAGTACTTCGCGATTATCGCGGACATAATCAATTTTGTCCAGCTTTTGCAGCCCGGTCAACACACTTTCCAAGACATCTAAATAAATGTTTACTTCTATAAAGGGACCAAAGGGGTTTTCGGTAAAATATTGTAAAACCTCTGCTTCTTTTCCTAAAATTTCTTCCATGCGCGCATAAGCTTCCTCGGCCTGGACTATACGGGCTTCCCTAATCCCGTCAATTTTCTTTATTTCTTCAAGCAGAGCGGAAACTTCCGCCGCCGTTAAATTTTCCGGATAGTAAACATTAATTTCCGCCTCACCCTGGATTACTTCAATGACATGGTTGCTTACCCACCAACCGGCTATGACCATGGTCAAAAATAAAAAGATTAGGGCCATGCTAAAAAGGGAAGTTAGATTGGAGAGCAGACTGGTACTGAAAATTATTTTTGCTTCTTGAAAAAAATAATTGGTATTTTTAAATAAGTGCTTTACCATTACGCATCCGCCCTTTCCATTGAACCCTTCCGCAAACGAATAATTCTGCCCTTGCTTTCATCGATTAGGTGGGTAGCATGGGTGGTGATAATGACGGCTGCATTACATTCCCGGCTGGCGGCAGCCAAAAGCTCTAAAATGTTTTGCGCATTTTCTTTATCTAAATTGCCGGTGGGTTCATCAGCCAAAATTATGGCAGGTTTTCTGGCTACAGCCCGGGCAATGGAAACACGCTGCCCCTCTCCCCAGGATAAATTCTCTACCAGCGCATCTGCTTTATGCTCCAGCCCCACTTTGAAAAGTGCTTCTTGCGCTCTGCTTTTCATCTCTTCCAGGGAAAGATCCAGGAAACGCATGCCCAGCATAACATTTTCCAGGGCGGTTCTTCCCTTTACCAATCTAAAATCCTGAAACACCGGCCCCATGAGCGTGCGTAGCCACCTAATTTTCTTCATTTCCCTTTCATTTAAGGTTTGCCCCAATACCTTTAAAGTTCCTGCAGTAGGAAACTCTATACCCATAAGCAACTTTAACAAGCTGGTTTTTCCGGAACCGCTAGGACCGGTAATATATACTATTTCACGCATTTTCACGGACAGGTTGATCTTGCGCAAAGCAAGGGTACCGTCAGGATATTGCAAACTTACATTTTTCGCTTCTATCATCTACTGCTCCTCCCGCTTTACGGTTTATCAGCTATATTAAGCGGCACAACTGTCAATTCAAGTTGTCCTTCTCCGGCTTCAATAGCAAGTATGCGGAATTCTCCCACCAACTGGCTTAAATCCAACAGCAACTCCCCGGAGGCAAACAATTCTTCCCGTTTACTTTCATTAAGGGCCATACCATAGAAAGTGCCTTCCAGGGCATGGAATTTTAAGACTTTGTCTTCCACCAAAAAAGCACCGGATAAAATTAAATTCCTTGCGGGTACTGCAAGCTGCACTTTGCCGGGAACAAATGTAAATTGCAGCTCGGAAAACCCATGCTCGGCCAAAAGATTATTAAGGGTAATGTCTGTAATGGCAGCCTTTACTCCCGCCGGTGTGAAAGTAAGCTTAATTGCCTCCGGCGGCAATTCTGCCTCTGCCATGATACGAGCCAGATTAGATGTAAGTTGTGGGAAAAACTGCGTCAATTCTTGCCAAGAACGATCGATGATAGCCAACCTTTCCTCAAAAAATTCTCTCTCCTCGGCCAAAGCCGCAAGGGAGTTTTCCAACTCTGTTTTCAACCGGTTTGTCTTGTCAATTGTTTCTGCCAGCTGCCTTTGCGTAGCCCGCAGAGAGTCGGCAATAGGTACCAGTTCCTCCTTTTGTGCCTCTAATTTTTCTTTGCTTGCTTGCAGCAGCTCAAGGAGCTTACCTGTGTTGCGCGCCAAATCCCTGAGCGTGCCGATCCTACGTAAAAAATCAGAAAAACTTTTTGCTTTCAGCAACCTTTCCAAGTAAGTGGACGGACCTGTCCGCTGATAACTTTTCAGCACCTCTTTAAGCGCTTTCCGGTTTTCGTTATAAGTCTGCTCTTCCGCCGCAATTTCCGCCTCCAAACGACTGATCTGTAGCTGTAAATTCTCCATATCCAAACTTGTCTTTTGCTTTTCTTTTTCCATGGCGTCAATGGATTGGGTTAAAGCAAACAATTCCTCCAAAATTTTCTTTTCTTCTGCTGATAATTCCGCCAGTTTTGCTTCCAGTTTAGCCGGGTCGTCTTGCTGACTGAAAGCAGTGCTGAAAAAGAAAAAGTTGCTGCCAATAAAAACAAAGAGCAAGAAAAAAGAAACTGCTTGCGTTTTAATTTTTCGCATCTTGTTGCCTCCTGGCGCAGACTACTAGCATTTGTCTGAATTTAGCAAAAATAAGTTGTTATAATAGTTACACATTGCTCTAGAAAATCCTGCTGCCGCTCGCTACAGCAAAGGAAGTTTCTTGCTTTCCGGCGGCAAAAAAACTATACTTGGTACTAGCTAAAGGATGGGAAAAAGAAAATGAAAACACTACTTAAAGAATTTTGCAGGAGTATAAATCTTGAATATGTCGGCATAGCCCCGGCGGGACCTTACTTGGCTTTTGCCCGCCTTTGGTGGCAACAAGTGGCAAGAAATCATCACAGCGGTTTTGAGGAAAGAAATTTTGCCAAAAGGGTTTACCCTCATCTCACCATGCCAGAAGCAAAATCTGTGATTGTTTGCCTTTTTCCCTATTTTGCCGGCACAGACCCCGAAGCCAACTTGGCCAAATATGCCTACAGCATTGACTACCACCTACTGGTTAAGGAAAAGCTGGAAGTCATTGCCTCCTTTTTGCGCGAAGAAATCCCCGGCTTTCAATATCAAATTTTTGTAGACAACGGGCCCTTTAGTGATCGCCATCTGGCTTTCCAGGCAGGCCTTGGTTTTTGGGGCATCAATAATCAGCTTATTTGCGACAAATATGGTTCTTACTTTTTTATTGGCACTATCCTTAATAACTACCCTTTCCCCCCGGACAGCCCCCAGAAAAAAACCTGCCTGCAATGCGGTCAATGTATACAAGCCTGCCCGGGGCAGTGCATTTTAGGAGATTTCACCATTAACGCCCGGCGCTGCAAATCCTACCTGACGCAAAAAAAAGGGCAGCTTTCCGCGGAAGAACTTGAAATTATGCAAAAAACTCCTTTAATTTGGGGGTGTGATGTCTGCCAAGATGTTTGCCCCCATAATCAAAACGTCGCCCAAACCAAACTTTTAGAATTTACCACCAACCTGATTACCCGCCTGGATGGTCAGGAATTAAAGCGTCTTTCCAATAAGGAATTTAAAGAAAAATATAAAAATCGTTCCTTTAGCTGGAGGGGGAAAAAAATTTTACTGCGAAATCTGGAAATTGTCGGCCATTAGATCCTTCACTTACTCCATTTTTCTTCGCCGCTTTTTCCCCGCCCCTGCCAGCAAAGACGCATCAGGTAAAAAGCTGTACAAATAAACATGTGCAGCCTTTTATTTTTATGGTATAATCTGCTGTAGACAGATGAGGTGGCCTTTTGGGCGACAGAACTTTTAGAAAACTCGGGCCATTCCAGGGTAAATTTATGATATAATGTAAAATAGCAGAGATTTCTTGGTCGTAAACTTACAGGTTTTCCCAGCAACCTGTGCGTATGATAAAATTTTTCAGAAAGGAGTCTGGTTGTATGGCTGATTTGGCCGGTGCAAATGGACAAAGAGAACATTTTAGAATTGTAGGCAAGCCAAACATCCCCGGCAAGCTTTCCTATGCCATGGCTACGGGCATTGCCAAATATGGCATAGACTATGTACTTCCCAATATGCTGCATGCAAAATTCCTGCGCAGCCCTTATGCCCATGCCAGGGTTGTCAGCGTGGATACGACAAAAGCCAGAGCTATTCCTGGCGTTGTTGATATAATCACTTGGGAAGATGAAGACATTAAAAGCTTAAGAAGTTTCGGTGAAAGCTTCGGCGCACCCAAGCCCTGGCTTGACAATGTGGCAGAGCATGAAGGGCAGGAAGTGGCCGTCATTGTGGTGGCCGAAAGCGAGGACATTTGTGAGGAAGCTTTAAGACAGCTGGATGTTGAATGGGAAGTACTGCCGCATATTGTGGATGTGCTTGAGGGGAAAGAACCGGATGCTCCAGTTATTAGGCCAAATACCCCGCCAGGCCAAGCCTTTGGTCCTCCAGGCGTCAAGCCTCCGGAGAAAAAAGGTAATGTCACCACCGTCACTACAGTACAGGGTGACGTTGAAGCCGGCTTTAAAGAAGCAGACCATGTCATTGAGTACGAATTAAAACTGCCGGCCTTTGCTTCCCGCATGCCCAATCCCTCCGGTTCGGTGGCTTGGTGGGAGGATGATCCCTACCTGGGTGAGGGCAAAGCTTTGCACATTGAAGGTGCCGTACGGGAAAGACAGGCCATCAGCGCCATGTACAATGTGCCCCTGGAAAAAGTCGTGCAAAAAGGTTTATTTATGGGGGGTAAATATTGCGACTGGGGTTTAAGAAAATCGCAGGAAATCACACCGCTGTTGGCCAAAAGAACCGGCAGACCGGTTCGCTGTGTTAATAAACGGGAAGATCATTTTGACTTTTTAATGAAAGAGCGTTACATGTACTTAAAAGTCGGCTTTAAAGAAAACGGCTTAATTACAGCCGTTGACGACTACTCCATCGCCGACGGCGGCATTACGGGCAGTTCTTCCTTTGGTACCACCGGCGACCAAAGGTACGGTCCTTATTTCACTTTAAGGTGCAAAAATATCCGGCAAACCATGGATATTGTGGACACCAACCGCGGTAAAATGTATGTCAGCGGTCAGCACTGTCCATTCAACTGGGACGCCGGCACCATGGCCATTTACTTAATTGCGGAAAAACTGGGTAAGGACCCCATTGAAATCGCCCGCATCAACCTGCACGGTCCCACCTCCCAGGATGACCCCAATCCTGTACCCAGTTTCGAGGCTTGCATCGAAGCAGGCAAAAAGCTTATGAACTGGGAGTGGCATCCGGCAGGCACCAAAAAACTGCCGGACGGCAGAATGCACGGTCTTAGCTTCCGTTATCAAATGTGCCCGCGGCACGCATTTTCCGGCTATGAAGCCAAACTGGAATATCGGGACGGGAAAGTACACCTGCCCACCCAGGGACCTGTCTTTGGCGTCTATGCCGTGGAAGTAAACGCCATGGTGGCAGCGGAAGAATTAGGTTTAGACTATGATGATATAAACATTGTTTTTGATTACAGGGAAAAGTTCACACCTGTAGGCGGCGGTTCTGACGGCACCACGGCTTCCGCCTGGGTTATGAAAGAATGCGCCCATAAATTAAAGCGGATGCTTTTGGAAGCAGCCATTGAGGAGGCAGAAAATCCGCCTAAACCTCTTTCCATGTTTGCGCCGCCCAAACCCGAAAGCCCCTTTAAAGGCAAAGGCCTTAAACCGGAGGATTTAGATATCATTGACGGTAAAGTGGTACTTAAATCCGATCCTAGCGTCGGTGTACCCCTAGCCCAGGCCGTAACCCAAACTCTGGTGGCTACGCATGCCGGTGCACCGCCCACGGCTTTATGGACACTGGGTATGGGCAGAATGCTTGACACCATGAATGTGGCGTTTTGCGAAGTGGCTGTTGACACGGAAACCGGTGAAGTGGAAATTCTCCGCTTTGGTGTCGTGGCCGACCCCGGAAAGATTATGCGGCTTACTTCCCTGGAAAGCCAAATCGACCAGGTGATGTATTTCAGCCAGGGATGCCAGCTGCTGGAAGATTATGTGTATGATAAGAAAACCGGCGTTAAGCTTAACAACAATATGATTGATTATAAAATGCCGGGCATGCTCGATGTTCCCCATGTGGACCGCAAATTCCTGGAAACCCGGGCCGGTAACGCAGCCTATGGCGCCAACGGCATCAGCCATTCTCTGGCCAACACCCACTTGGTGATTCTTGCCATCCATAACGCCATTGGTGTCTGGGTAGATCCGCCGGCAACCCCTGACAAAGTACTGAAAGCTTTAGGTAAAGCATAAACGAATCATACAAAAAGGACTTAAGGTATTTTCGCCTTAAGTCCTTTTTTTGACAGCTATTTGTTAAAAATATTTTGGGCTCCTCCGTTTTCAATAATATTTAGCATTTTCACCGTGGCTTTAATGGCCGCCGCCGTCTGGTCGGAATCAAGTCCTCTGGTTTTAAATTCCTTGTCGCCCTGCCAGGTTATGACTGTTTCCACCAGGGCGTTGGAATTACCGCCGGGCGGAATGGTCACGGCGTAATCGGCCAAGCGCGGTAAGCGTTTCTTACGTTTTTTATAAATCTTTTCTACGGCTTTAAAGAAAGCATCATATTGACCGCTACCGGTAGCCGTTTCCTCATAAATTTTTCCGTCAATATCAGCACTAATGGTTGCCACCGGTTTTAAATTTTTCGCATGGCAGATATAATAATTCTCTATTTTTACTTTGTTACTAATTAATTTGCTGCCCAACACATCCGAGATAATATAGGGCAAATCCTCTGTGGTAATATTTTGCTTTTTATCGCCCAGCTCCACAACCCTTTCCGTAATTTTTTCAATGGAGCTTTGATCCAATTGAATTCCCAGTTCCTCCAGGTTTTTCATGATGCTTGCTTTACCGGATGTTTTGCCCAAAGCATATTTTCTAAGCCGGCCAAAGCGGGCCGGATTGAGCAAGTTTTGATAAAGATTTCCTTTGCTGTCGCCGTCAGCATGTACACCGCAAGTTTGGGTAAAAACATTTTCCCCAATAATAGGTTTGTTCCCGGGAATGCGAATACCGGAAAAGGATTCCACTATGCGGCTTACTTTATTTAATTTTGACTCGTCAACAAAAATTTCTGCCTCCGGGTAATGATCATTAATTACGCCCACAATACTGGAAAGCACAGTATTGCCGGCCCTTTCGCCCAAACCGTTTACTGTGGTATGGACGCCTTTGACACCTGCTTTCACGGCCATGTAAGTATTGGCCACGGCTAAATCATAATCATTATGGGCATGAAAATCAAAATGTAAATCAGGATATTTTTCTACCATCAAACGGCAGTACTTGTATGCTGTCTCTGGATTTAAAATGCCTAAAGTATCAGCCAGCATAAAACGCTCAACGGCAGCTTGCAGCGTTTCCACCAACTGATAAACATAGTGGGGAGAGCTTTGAATACCGTTGGACCAATCCTCCAAGTACACATTGACTTTGATATTATGGCTGTGGGCATATTTTATTACTGTTTGAATATCGGCCAGGTGTTCAGCCGGTGTTTTTCTTAACTGTCCTTCCACATGTCGCTGTGATCCTTTGCAGAGCAAATTCAGTACTTTGGCCCCTGCCTCAATTAGCCAGTCCACGGATTTAGTGCCGTCAACAAAACCGAGAATCTCGATTTTTTCCAGCAGGCCATTATTTTTACACCATTGTGTGATTTTTTTTGTAGCTTCCAGCTCCCCTGTGGAAACACGGGCAGACGCCACTTCAAGGCGATCAACTTTCACTTCCTCAAGTAGCATTTTGGCAATAGTAAATTTTTCATCCACAGTGAAGGCGACGCCGGGTGTCTGCTCCCCGTCTCGCAAGGTCGTGTCCATAATTTCTACGTGCATTTTTGTCCCTCTGCTCCTTTCACCAAATTGTGCTTATAAAATAAAAACTTTCGCCCATAATAGGACGAAAGTTACTTTCGTTGTACCACCCATTACGACATACCATCATATGCGTTCCCTGTAACGGGGGAAAGCCGTCAGGATTTACTCAAGGCAAAGCCTTTTTCAGCCGCTGCAACTCGGGAGTGATATTCACTGTCTTTCTACTGGTACCGGGTTTTCACTCTCCCCGGCTCACTGGGACGTTCAAAAACCAGCTACTGTCTCCGTCATCGTTTTTAACTATATGTTCCTCTATTTTATACAATCTAGAAGCATTTGTAAATACCTATAATTAATTATCTATACGCCGAACAATAAGTTTATGACTTTATCACCGGCTTGACGATTTTTGCCGCGATAAGGATAACAGTGAATATGAATGGCCGGGTTGAAATTGAGTTCTATGATGGTGGCGTTTTGTCCATTATGCGGTTGGTTAATGTCTTCAATCATCATATCAATGCCGGTGATGACGGCGCCAACACTTTTGGCCGCTTTGCGGGCCAGTTGTTTATAGCTTTCATGGACCAGATCGGTGTAATCCAAACTGTCACCGCCGGTACTGATATTTGAATTCTCCCTGAGGTAAACTGTTTCACCTTTTTTGGGAATATAATCAAAATCCTTCCCTTGGGCTTTAAGAAAGTCTTTTTCTGTTTCACCGAGAGTTATTTTTTCCAGTGGTGTACGGTGCCCTTTCCCGCGTAGGGGATCTTGATTTTTTTCTTCCACCAATTGGCGGATGTTTTTTTTACCGTCACCCACCACATTGGCCGGCACCCTTAACAGCACCCCCACAACTTCATCGCCCATGACTAAAAAACGATATTCCTTGCCGGGAATAAATTCTTCCACCAAGACGGTATCATCATAAGAAAAAGCAAATTCCACGGCTTTTTGGTATTCTTCTTCCGTAAAAGGTTCTTTGAAAATAGTAATGCCAAGGCCATAATTGGTTGATTTGGGTTTCACCACAATTTGCTTATTTTGCAACAGTTTGTAGGCTGCTAAAGCTTCCTCAAGCTCTGTAAAAACTTCCCCGGGAGGAACTTTAATCCCATGTTCCTTTAGGACTTCCTTTGTCACCACTTTATTTTCCATCACCAGCACCGTACTGTAAGTATCCAGGGAAGTTTTTGTGGCTTGTTTGACATATTCAACTTTTTCCCCTCTACGTAAACGCAGGAAGTTTTCTTTCCGGTCCAGGATGGTAAACTGTACACCTTTTTTTATGGCGGAAGCCATTAAAATTTGTGTCGACAGCTCCATGTCTTCATAGCCCAGCATTCTGCCGCCCAGGGCTTGACTTTGGGCAAGGTATTCCTTGGCTTTTGCCAAATGAAAGCCGATGTAGGTCTTGGCTCTAGCTTCCCTGATAATGGCCGCAGCATATGTTTTTTCCGGATGCAAGACTTTCTCTTTTGCTGCAGCAATGATCCCGGAGTAGAATTCTTGCTTGTAGCCAAGCATTTGAATCAGACTTTCAATTTCCGCCAGCACAGATAAAGCATGCTGTTGAAAAGGCACCAGTTCACCGGCGTCATTGAAAAGATAGGCGGTTTTATGCATGCCCGCCACATTGGCCAGATTATGGTTAATATCGGCCAGTTCCTGCTGCTCCCGCGTAAAAGCAAAATCTTTTTTAAATAAAGCATAAAGGAGAAAAAGATGAATCAGGTAAAGATCTTCCCTGGCAATCCCGATTGGGGCAAAGGGATTAAGATCAAAAATGCGCAGTTCCATATAGCCAACGCCTTCCGTTTTTAACAAATGGAAACTGCCAGGTTTCCGGCTGACTTTTAAACGTACCGGGCAGTAAAATTCCCGGGCATCATAAATTTTTCCCTGCGCAATTAATGTTTCAATATCTTTTATGTATGTCTCGATATTTTCATAGCTGACATAAAAATCTTCCGTATTTTTATACCCGACCCTACTGTTTCTGACGGACAATAAACGCGTGCAGTAGTAACTTTCCGGATCGGCTTTTTTGCACAAACCTTTATAATCATCAGTAAAACTTTCATGGATCACAGGACTGGCTCCGGTAAGATAAAGTAAAAGCCAGCGGTATTTTAGATAATTTTTTGCCACTTTTAAATAAATATCATTTTTAAATTCCGCAAAGGACTGACCCTGATTAAATTTGTGAAATAAAACCTCTAGGAATTTTTTACTAAAGGAAAAATTATAATGGATGCCGGAAAGTAATTGTTTCTTTTTTCCATATTTTTGGGCCAACATGGCACGGTAATGATTTTGTTCAGCGCCTTCCGGGCCAAAATCCGCAATGGCGATCTCTTCTTCCGCGGGCAGGATGGGCGGATTGCTTTGCGGCCATAAATATTCGCCTTCTAGGGACACGGAAATAATGTTATGTAAATTACTTAAGAAGTTATACGCTTCCGGGATACTCCGGCAAACAGGTGTAATCATTTCAATTTGACTTTCGGCGAAATCCGTGGTTATGTATGGATGATTTAGCTTATGGCCAAATACTTCAGGATGCGGCGTTAACGCCAGCTTTCCTTCAGCGTCAACTCTTAAATTTTCTTTTTCCAGGCCGAATTCTCCCTGAAAAACATAAGGTGCCAGCCGCTCCGCCAGGATATAGGCAAGCAGTTTTTCATCAAATCTCTTCACATAAACACCTCGGCAACAGTTTTCTGAAAATACTATCTCCTATCGTAACATAGATAAAATCACAATGCCACAGGCAAAAATACCGCCCTTTGAGTTTTAAGGCCGCCATTCTAAAACTTTATTGAGAAAAGCTTGTAAAGCTTTCGTTTGCGGTGCGGTAAAGATCTGTGCACTGTCCCCGCTTTCCACAATGGTGCCGCCGGCCACAAAAATAACTTTCTCACAGGCTCTTTTGGCAAAGCCCATTTCATGAGTTACGATAATTGTCTTTAACCCTTCAGCCTGCAACTCACCCAGCATGTCCAAAACTTCGGCGGTTAACTCCGGATCCAAAGCGGAGGTAGGTTCATCCAATAAAAGCAGTTTTGGCTTCATGGCCACAGCCCGGGCAATTTGGATGCGCTGCTGCTGTCCCCCGGACAATTGATGCGGGTATTTATAGCCTTCCCGCTCTAAACCAAAACGTGCAAAGAGTTGCTTTGCCCTCTCCTCCGCCTCGGTTTTCTCCAGCTGCAAGCTGTGTATTAGCGGCAACATCACATTCTCTAAAGCCGTCAAATGCTCAAAAAGTCCTTTGGTCTGAAAGACAAAGCCAATTGTCCTCCGGTAGCTCAAAAGCTCCTTTTCCGTAAAATTAATTTTCACACCGTCCAGGTAAAGTTCGCCGGATGTAGGCGGCAAAAGTCCGCCAATAATCCGCAGTAAAGTGGATTTACCGGCACCGGAAGGACCAATGATAGCCAGTGCTTTAAAGTCGTCTTCATAACAAACATTTTTCAGTACGCTTTTTCCGGCAAAGCTTTTACAGATCTTATTCAGAACTATTTTCATGTTTGTACTTCCTTTCCAGCCGGCGGGTAATGAGGGAAACAGTAAAAGTCATAACAAAGTACAAAAGGCCCAGGAAGAAATAATTTTCAAACAGCCGGTAATTATCTGCCGAGATTTCCTGCGTAATTTGGGTCAGTTCGGGAATGGCAATGACGGACAAAAGTGAGGAATCTTTAATAATGGAAGCAAACTGACCTGTCAAGGCCGGCAGGATCCTGGCCATCAAGAGGGGAAATGTCACCAGGCGAAATGTTTTTGCCGGCGTCAAACCTACTGCTTTGGCCAGTTCAAATTGCTGCCGGTCAATACTTTCCAGGCCTCCCCGGATAATCTCTGCGATATAGGCACCTTCAAACAGAGAAAGAATTAAAACACCGGCTACATAACGGTTATCAACCCCCCAGGCTGTACCGATAATGTAAAAGAAAAAGAAGATCTGGACCAAAAGCGGCGTGCCGCGGATAACTTGCACATAAAATTTTGCCAGGTACGACACCGTCAAAAATTTTGCTTTCTGGGCCACGGCCGCCACAGAACCGATAAACAGGCTGACAAAAAGACTGGCAAAGGCCATGATTAAAGTCATTTTAAAGCCTTGCCATAAACGATACCTGTATCCCCAAAGCGTGGTAAAATCCAAGCGATGATTAATCCGTAAAAGTGAAATCCAGACAAAACCCACCAGGATAATTACAACCAGCACAACACTGATGATTTGCTTTAAACATGTAGTATACTTTTTCATCTTTTTCCTCTTCTTTATTCAAAGAACCAGGGAAAACCTAAGGCATCAAAGGTTTTCTTTTCCTCGGCTAAAAATAGCTCCGTCAATTTTTCAAAACCGCCTGCAGCGCGAAAATCTTTTAAGAAGGCGTTTATTTGCTCAAGCAATTTTTTGTTGCCTTTTTTTACGGCTATGCCCCATTTTTCACTCTCCTGAAAAGGAATGAGCACCGCCCTGGTGTTCTCGGGATTGGCTTGATTTTGCCGGTAAATAGTCAGTTGGTCATAGATAAAGGCATCTGCCTTTCCTTGGATAACTTCCGTCACACAGGCACTTTCTGCAGATAAAGCGTTAATGGTGGCATGCTGCAGGTGATTTTGGGCATAAACATGGCCGGTGGTCCCCTTTTTCACAGCCACAATTCTTTCTGGATGATTTAAATCTTCAACCTTTTCCACAGGCGAATTCTTATTTACCAGTAAGGCCAGGTAAGCATGGGCATAAGGAGCGGAAAAATCAACCGTCTTTGCCCGCTCCTCCGTAATGGTCATGGAAGAAATCACTAAATCCACGCGACCAGTTTCCAAAGAAGGAATTAAACCGTCCCAGTTAATATTTTCAATGCGCACAGGTTTACCCAAATATTCACCCAAAGCTTCGGCCAAAGCCACACTCACCCCATAAGGCTTGCCCTGCTCATCCTTCGTTTCAAAGGGCGGGTAAGCAAGTTCCATCCCTACCACCAGCTCATCCTTTTTTTCCGTACACCCGCAAAATAATACTGCTGCCATCAGCGCCACGGCCAAGACAACAAAGAATTTTTTCATACCGGCTCCTCCCCAAAGTAAAATATGTCATTAAACATTTAACCTAATTATTTTGGCAAAGCTCCTTTTATTTCCTGCTTTTATCAGCGCAGAAGTAAAATTTAGCTTAAGCTTACAATTCAGTAAAAACTTGTTCCTCACATTGGCCTGCCCACAAATTTACGCTATAATCATTATGTACGACAGGAATATTTGTCTCAGCGAGAAAGAAAATGATGGAGGTAACGGCATGAAAAAAATTGCGAAAATTCTCACACAAATACAAAAAGTTTTTATTGGTAAAGAAGAAATTATTTATAAACTGCTGACGGGGATTTTGAGCGGCGGGCATATTTTAATTGAAGACGTCCCGGGCGTTGGCAAAACTACCTTGGCACACGCCCTGGCCAAAACTTTAGGTTGCTCCTTTGCCCGCATCCAGTTTACGCCGGATTTAATGCCTGCCGACGTCATTGGTATTTCCGTCTTTGAACAAAATTCAGGACAATTTGTTTATCGTCCCGGTCCCATTATGCACCAAATTGTCCTGGCTGATGAAATTAACAGGACTTCCCCGCGAACACAGGCCAGCTTACTGGAAGCCATGGCGGAAGGCCAAGTCTCAGTGGACGGTAAAACCTATCCTTTGCCTTCTCCCTTCTTTGTTTTAGCCACCCAAAACCCGGTGGAATATGAAGGTACATATCCTTTGCCCGAAGCCCAACTTGACCGCTTCATGCTGCGCATCTCTTTGGGGTACCCGGATTTTGCCGCAGAAAAAACTATCATGAAAATGCCGGCTGATAAAAAAGAACTGCTGAACTTGGAAGCAGTCATTACACCACAGGAGCTGCTGGAAATGCAAAAGGAAGCGGCGTCAATTTTTCTGGCTGATACCTTGGAAGATTATATTGTACAGCTGACACGGGCCACAAGGGAGCACGAAGATATTATGCTGGGCATCAGTCCCCGCGGTGCCCAGCATCTCTATCGGGCCGCCAAAGCTTTGGCTTATATTAAACAAAGGGATTATGTGCTGCCGGATGATATTAAAGAAATTGTCACCACTGTCTTTGCCCACAGGCTGGTCATTAAACCGGAAGCACTTTTAAGAGGGAAAAATGCGGAAGATATCCTGCAGGAAATCTTGCACGATACATATGTACCGGTGGTTCCCCATGGCAAAGCATAAACAGGGAAAACTATTTTTGGCGGCTTTAGGTTTTACTTTCCTAGCGGCTTTATTTGTGGCCGGTCGCTTTCCATATTTCTTTTTTTACCTCCTTTTACTTTCTGTGGCTGTTCCCTACTGGCGGCTGAAAAGAAGTCTGGCCGGACTTACCGGCCAAATCACTGTCTCTGACCGTACGCGGGAAGTAGGCCAAGCCTTTACAGTTACCTACAGAATTATCAATTCCGAAAAGGGCCATTTTCCCTACTTGGAACTGGCCAACACCCTTGAGGAATTTACGGAAGATACACGCTATATTTATGTACGCCCCGGAGGCGTAAAGGAAGTCACAAAAAAAATTGTCTGCAGGCGCCGCGGTGTTTATAGTCTGCAAGCGCTCACAGTAAAGACCGGCGATCCCTTTGGCTTTTTTCAACTGGAAAAACCGCTGGCAAACGGAGGAGAAGTGAAAGTTTACCCCCGCATTAAACCTTTTACGGAAATCGTCCTGCCCACCTATCAGCAGCTGGGGGAGCGTACGCGTAAAAATGCCGTTTTTGAAGACTACAGCCGGCTGGAAAAACTGCGCCCTTGGCAGACCGGTGACAGTTTAAAAAAGATTCATTGGAAACAGACTGCCAAACAAAATAAAATTATCGTCAAAGATTTTGCCAAGACGGCAGAGGCTAATTTAACGATATTTATCGATATGCACCGGGAAAGTTACCTGCATGACCGTAAGCATCAATTGGAAGACTTGGCGGTGGAACTGGCTGCCTCCATCATTTTTTATCGTCTTCAGGAGAACCATCAACTGCAACTTTTCACCGGACCCGGCCAGTCTTCTCCCCTTGTGGGGAAAAAACTGGCCGATTATGAAGCACTGCTGGACCATATTATTAGACTTGCACCAAAGGCAAAGGGATCTTTTTTCCGCAGTCTCCGCACACAAAGTTATTTTCTCCGTCCTAATACTTCCATTTATCTCATCACACCTTCCCTAACCCTTACCGATGCCGATGTGCTTTTGTATTTAAAGCGTAAAGGTTTTTCCCTCGTTTTCTTTTATTTAAGCAGGGGACATCTCCACGCGGAAATTGATAAAATTTTAGGGCGCCTCAGGGAAGCAGGCATTAGCGTCAAGATAATATACACGGAAAAGGAAGATGAGTAATGACGGCATTGGATTATCGTCGCAAATTTATTTATGTGGCTGTGCTCTGGTTCAGCATGTCTTTAAGCACGCCACTCACACATGCTTTGGGTTTGAGCACACAAAGTTTTTTCCTGCGTTTAGTAATCACAGTGGCTTCCCTGGCCTGCATTCATTTCTGCGAAGCTTACCCCCTGCTTCCTGGCCTCTTTTCGGGCGCACTACTGGCAGCCGGTTTGTTTTTGCAACTACTTTTTCCTGCCCTTTTGCTCAAAATAAAAACAGCAGTTTTACTTTATACTGCAGAGCATGACATAGTTTTATTTTGCCTTGTGGTGGCGGCGGTAACCTTACTTTTTTGGCTTTTACTCCTCAAAATAAAAAAACAGCTATTCTTGCTTTTTGTACTTGGCATAATCGTTTTTATTCCCCTCTGGTACATGTATATAGATGCTGCCCTTGTAGGGGCCGTTTCCTATGCTCTCTGCTGGTTTTTATTGTTAAGTTACCAGACAGGAAGTAAATATTGGCGTAAACTCTCCGGTTTTGAGCAGCAGGAATTGCGTAACGGCTGGATTAATTACACAACTTGGATACTTTTTTACATGCTGCTTTTTGCCCTACTTTTGCCGAAAAAATTTCCCCCCCTGCATTGGGAAGCTTTACAAAACTGGGCAGACAGTACCTTTCCTTTCCTGGCTGATTTAAGGGGCGGCGAAGTCAAAAACATCCGGGGTACAGGCAGTATGTTTGAAATTTTTACTGTGGGTTTTGGGGATGAAGAAAGTCTAGGCGGTCCTTTAAAACAGGATAAAACCGTCTTAATGGAGATTACCGGCAGAGTAGCCGGGCAATACCTGCGCGGCAGCGTGAAAAAAATTTATACCGGCAGCAGTTGGCAGGCTGCTGCGGAGGAAAAAAGCTGGGAACCGGAAGAGGTACCAAGTATTATTAAACCCTATCTTAGACCTGTCTCCATGGAAATTACCCACAAACGCCTGAAAACAAATACTGTTTTTTCCTTGCTCTATACCACAAAGCTGAAAAATTTTGCCGTCCCTGTCTATCAAACAGACGGCCATGCCGCCTTTATCCGGGAAGAAATTCCTTTAAACCGAACATATGTGGTGGAGGGTATGGTTTACCGCTCCCGGGGAAATTTTTCTGCCATGGAAGCAGGCCCGCATGACCCCAGCCTCGACTCTTTCCTGCAACTGCCGGAAAGCTTGCCGGAGCGGGTAAGGGAACTGGCAGAGGAGGTAACGGCAAACAAAAAAGGGAATTATGCCAAAATGAAGGCTTTGGAATATTACTTGCGTACAAATTTTACCTACGATATTAACCCTTCCCCGTTACCGGAAAACCGGGACTTTGTGGACTTCTTTCTTTTTACCGATAAACGCGGGTACTGTACCGCCTTTGCTTCCGCCTTGGCGGTCATGGGCAGGACTGTAGGTGTGCCCACCCGCTATGTGCAAGGTTTTAAGATCCCGGATGCCACAGATAAAAAAGGTATCTTTCACATTGCCGGCACAAATGCCCATGCCTGGGTAGAAGCTTATATTCCTGGCATCGGCTGGATGATCTTTGAAGCAACGCCCGGTTTTCCCACCATGGATTCCCTGCCGGCCGCCGCTCCCATTTATGGCGACGACTTGCCTCAACCCCAGGCACCGCCGGTACAAAGGCCTGCTTCTGCCGCAAAGGATGACTTGCCTGATGCTGGCAGACAGTCTGCGCCGTATTTGCGTTATCTCGGCCTTTTCCTTTTAGTTTTGTGCTTCTCACTCCTGGCGCTCTTTACCTTCATGATTATTCAACGGCGCCGGCAGCTAAAACAAATGTTTGCTGATCTGGACGAACTGCCGCCGCGCCTGCAGGCTGCAGCTTACTATAATTTAACTTTGCCTCTTCTTCATGCTATTAATTTAGGTAAAATTCCCGGTGAAACTCCGCTGGAATACAGCCGGCGCATCAACCGGCAGGTTTCCGACTGGAAACTGGATTTCCAGGCAATTTCGGCGGCTTTAAATCAAACCTTGTACAGTAAAGAGGGAGAAACAGCTGCGCAATTGGTTACGCAAATGAAAGCATTCTTTGCGGTAATCTTGCAAAAATATATGGTGTCGGCAGGCAAATTTGCTGCCTTTTGGGAAATTTATGTACAGAAAAAATATCTCAACCACCCCTTTGGAGGCCCGCAAAAGAAAACTTTTCTTCCTCGCAGAAAAAAATTTTGGGATCTTTTGCAAAAATAATGTTTTTCCTTTGCCGGTTCCAATTTCTTTTGTGTATAATTAATGGATAATAAAGGCGGTATTGCCAAAGGAGGAACAAAAATACCGTACGAACGTCAAAGAGGACAAACAGGCTAGAAATAGATAAACCAGGAGGGAGAAAGTTGAAGCAAAAAATACTGTTTGCGGTAGCAATTTTTCTTTGTATCATCCTATTTCCAGCACAAATTTTTGCGCAAAACCCGGCCATCATTCATGAAGAGATTACAGAAACAAATCTCGCCAAGGATGTAGTTTATAAATGTATTACCCGCTTTACCGATGTGGGCTGGTATAAAATCCATGTAATTGAAGGCAATATTGCAGATGATTTTATTGCTTTGGAAGCATTAACTTCTCCCGAAGGTATAGGGGTTGGCACTACACTGCCACATATGGCCCTTAACCCCAAAATTGTGGCAGCCATTAACGGAGACTTCTTTATTTCCGGAGAAAGCTATTCACCCATCGGGCCTTTAGTAAAAAACGGCGTCATGTACAGCAGTCCCACCTACAGGAGGGACGAACTGGCTGTTTTTGCCCTGGATCGACACAACATTCCCATGCTGGATTACTGGCAGTGGCAGATTAACTTGCAGGCAAAAGGAAAGAATTTTTCCCTGGCTGCCATTAATAAAACTAGCTCCAATTTTGATTATCCCGTTGTGTACACAACAGCCTGGGGTAAAACGGCACCCACGACAAAAATTGCCGATATTGTCTATATCGTGGTGGAAAATAACCTTATCACCGACATCCTGCAAGGTCCCGGCCGGCAAGTGCAGATTCCTGAAAACGGTATGGTGGTTATGGCCAGGGGCAACACGGCAACCCAAATGCTACAGGTCTTGGAAATCGGAACAAGCGTGGAGCTTGTGATTAACAGTACCCCCGATTATGGCACCCTCAAGCTTGCCATGGGCGGCGGCACCATCCTGGTAAAAAACGGGGCAATCTACCCCTTTACCCATAATATCAGCGGGAACCATCCCCGTACGGCTCTTGGTTTTTCTCGCGACGGCAGTAAAGTAATCATGGTGGCGGTGGAAGGCAGAACTCCTGCCTCCCGCGGCATGAGCCAGACGGAACTGGCACAATTAATGCTGGAGCTGGGCGCTTATAATGCCATTAATTTAGACGGTGGCGGCTCCACAACCATGCTGGCTCGCAAACCCGGCGATACCAATTTGACCCTAGTTAACACACCGTCCGACGGCAGTCCCAGGCGTATTGCCAACGGACTTTCCCTGATAAATAATGCTCCCCAGGGTGACTTAAAACATATCTTACTGGAAGTGGAGGACAAAAACGTCTTTTTAGGCTTTGGCCGCACCATTACTGTACGGGGCTTTGACGCCTATTATAATCCTGTGGAAATCAACCCGGAATTAATTACCTGGGAGATTGCAGGCGTGGACGGACAAATAATTAATCATGTCTTTTACCCGTCTAGTACCGGCACGGCGGAAATTACCGCCCATTACCTAGGCCTTAGCGCCAAGCTTACCCTGAAAGTTTTGGAGTCGCCGGTGGAGTTAATTTTACCGGAACCAATCAAAACTACCCCGGAAGGTACTGTTCCCTTTATCGTGTACGGTAAAAATTTAAGCGGTTTTACTGCGCTCATTGAAAACAAAGACCTTAACCTTACCACCACCATCGGGCACCTGGAAAAACAAACTTTCTTCAGTGGCCCCCGTGAAGGCACAGGAGAAATTAGCATTAATTTTAAAGGTTTCACCTACATTGTTCCCGTGGCAGTCGGAGCAAGACGGGTAATTTTAGATAATTTTGAAAGTCTGACGGCCACTTTTACATCATATCCAACAACTGTTACAGGAAGCTACAGTCTTGACCACACCTCTTTTTACAGCGGTACAGCCGGCGGTAAACTTACATATGATTTTACTGCCGCCGATGCTACTGCCGCCGCTTACGTGCAATTTCACGGTGACGGCATTGTTTTAGAAACTTTGCCGGAAAGAATCGGTGTTTATGCCTACAGCCCCACAGTATCTTCCCATTGGCTGAGATTAACGGTGGAGGATGCCACCGGTAAAAGCCTGAACCTGGATCTTGCCCGGGAAATAAATTGGACCGGCTATAAATTTGTCGAGACCCAGCTGCCACAAGATCTAAAAGCACCTCTGACCATTAAACGTCTTTATGTGGTGGAGACCAATCCGGCCGCCCATGACACTGGAGAAATCTATTTTGATGACCTGACGGCCATTTATCCCCATGAACTTCCCGGCACCACTTATCCGGTGCAGCAATACCTTCACGATCCCCAAAGAATAGAGGCGCCGCCCACAGATTATATCTTTACTTTTTCCGTCTTTGGCAGCACCACCCAAAAGAAGCTAATTGACAGGCTGGTAGTAAATAAAATGAAAGCTTTGGCGACGGAGTTGGCAGAACTGGCGGTCTTTACCGGCAATGTGGACCCAAATATCCTTAAGGATTTAGCAATACCC
The DNA here is from genome assembly GCA_012521405.1 of Bacillota bacterium. Taxonomy (GTDB): domain Bacteria; phylum Bacillota; class Dethiobacteria; order Dethiobacterales; family Dethiobacteraceae; genus JAAYSO01. The sequence goes on along the minus strand of JAAYMK010000078.1, from coordinate 6,604 downwards.
GTCATTACCGCCGGTACAGGTTACACTACCGTCACATACGGTAATAATATCTTTCTCCTTTTGGACAATTCCTCTGGCGGCTTAAGAGCCCATTCTCCGCAGCAGTGGCACTGGCTTAAAGAGCAGTTAGCACAAATCACTACCGGCAATCTCTTTATCATCCTGCCGCGGCCGGTATGGGGGGCAGGAGGCTTTACAGACAAGCTGGAAGCAGAACTTTTTAACCAATATCTCTCTGCACTCTGTGCACAGAAGATAAATGTTTACGTGCTGACCGGCGGTGAAGATGAACCGACTTATGATGTCAAAAACGGCGTAAAATATCTTACCGTCAGCGGTACGGCAGTCAATCTCACGGAAACTTCCGGTTTAGAAAATTATTCCTACCTCCGCTTTTACGTCACAGAAAACGGACAGGTTTATTATCAGGTAGTTCCCCTTTTCCCGCTGAATAATTAAAGAAAGCAAAAAGGACAGGTTCGCGCCTGTCCTTTTTGTCGTGAGGAAATAATTTGCCTGCTTTACTCGTCTATAACCTGGTCAATATCTTTTTCAATCTGTCCCACACAAAGCTCCCTTGCTATTTCCGTGTCCACCATCTCATAGCCCAGTTCTTTTTGTTTTTCTGCCCGCTTCTTTTCCGTCATTTGCTTAAATTCTGCAAAAGAATACTTGCTTTTTTTCAAATAAAATGTGCCTCCTTGTATCAATAGTTGCTTTTTTTTAGTGTCTGAAATTTTTTGCAAAATATGCCCCTGTAATGCACACAAAAAAACCGGCGGCACCAAAAAGCTGGTGCTGCCGGCCGGAAAACATTTTTACAATGTGGTGGTAAAACCGCCGTCCACATTAATGACCCAACCGTTAATATAATCGGAGGCACTGCTGGCTAAAAAGACGGCTGTACCCATGAGGTCATAAACTTGACCCCAACGGCCTAAAGGAATGCGGGCAGTTATCTTATCGTAAAATTCTTTGTTGGAGCTAATCTCCCGGTTGACCTCCGTTTGGAAAAAACCGGGGGCAATGGCATTTGTCTGGATGTTATACTGTCCCAGCTCATTGGCAAAAGTTCTAGTAATGCCAACCACTGCATGTTTAGCCGTCACATAAGCGGGGCACATTTTGTCGGCGGTAAAGGAAAGGGCTGAAGCTATATTAATAATTTTGCCTGCTCTCTGTTTAACCATTACTTTTGCCACCCTGTGGCTTAAATAGTATACAGCATTCATATTTACACTAATAACCCTGTCAAATTCAGCATCGGGAAAATCAAGAAAATCACGGAAATGATTGGTGCCGGCATTATTAATCAAAATATCAATGCGGCCGTATTTTTCCAGACACTTTTCAACGATTTCGTCAATATGTTTTTTATCGGTTAAATCACCCTGCAAAAATTCCACCCGGCGACCAAGGCCTTCAATCATTGCTTTAATTTCAGAAATATCATCGGTTAAATGCGGAATAAAGATATCGGCACCTGCTTTGGCTAAAGCGTAGGCATAACCCATGCCCAGACCCTGGTTGGCACCGGTGATAATGGCAACTTTACCTTTTAATGAAAAGATTTCCATGGTAAAGTCTTGGATTTTTTTCATTTTCCCCGTCTCCTTATCTTTGATCTAAAGGAATATATGGACGCACATCAGATACGGCTTTATAAGCAGGCCTAATAATTTTACTGGGGTTAGCCAGTTCTTCCAGGCGGTGAGCAGCCCAACCGGCAATACGTGCAATGGCAAAAATAGGAGTATAGAGCTGCAGCGGTAAATCCAGCATATTGTAAACAAAACCGCTGTAAAAGTCCACATTGGCACTGACGCCTTTATAGATAGATCTTCTCTCACTAATAATCTGCGGTGCCAGCCTTTCCACCAATGTATATAACTGGTATTCTTCCATGCGATTCTTTTCTTTTGAAAGTTTCTCCACAAAGCTTTTTAAGATTTTCGCCCGCGGGTCGGACAGGGAATACACAGCATGTCCCATACCGTAAATTAAACCGGTACGGTCAAAAGCTTTTTTCTCCAAAATACGAATGAGGTAATCGGCAACTTGGGCTTCATTTGTCCAGTCAGAAACGTTTTGCTTTAAATCTTCCACCATCTGCACAACTTTAATGTTGGCACCGCCGTGCCTGGGACCTTTCAGGGAACCGATGGCGGCGGCAATGGTGGAATAAGTATCTGTACCGGAAGAAGTAACAACATGCGTGGTAAAAGTAGAGTTGTTACCCCCGCCGTGTTCGGCATGGAGAACGAGAGCCAAATCAAGGATTTTTGCTTCAAGTTCAGTATATTGACTGTCCGGTCTTAAAATATGTAGGAAGTTTTCCGCCGTGGACAGTTCCGGTTTAGGTACATGGATGTAGAGACTTTTTTTGTCATGATAATGGCAGTAAGCTTGGTACCCATAAACACATAAAAGCGGGAATAAAGCCAGTAACTGCAAAAGCTGCCGCAAAACATTAGGCAGGGAAATATCGTCGGCATAATCATCGTAAGCATACATGGTTAAAACGCTGCGGGCCAATGTATTCATCATATCCTGGCTGGGAGCTTTCAAAATAATGTCACGCACAAAATTTGTGGGCAGCGAACGGTAGTTGGCGATAATGCGGCAGAAATTTTCTAGCTCCTGGGCATTTGGCAGCTCGCCAAACATAAGCAGGTATGCCACTTCTTCATAACCAAAGCGGTTTTCTTTAATAAATCCGGCCACAATTTCTTCAATATCAATCCCTCTGTAATAGAGCTTACCTTCACACGGTACTCTTTTTCCGTCAACAATTTTAAAGGCCACAATGTCGGAAATTTTCGTCAGCCCGGTCAGGACACCTTGTCCATCCAAATCGCGAAGGCCTCTTTTGACATCATATTTCTTATAAAGCGTCGGATCAATGGCGCCATTGGCTTCACAGAGTTCCGCCAGCCTGGCAATTTCCGGAGTTATCTGCGAGAAAGGATTGCTCACGTTAACATCACACCTTTCTTTGAGAATTTGCCCAAGCGCGGTAAAAAGAAAAATAATTTTTTTCTGGCAATTTAACGCTATTATATCACAATCAAGCTGCGCTGTCTTGCAGCTAAAGCCTAACTCTTGTAACTTATGCCCAAAAAATTTTTTGCATAAAGAAAAAAGGCACATCTGTGCCAAAATTTTTACGTGCCGCAAAATGTCCGGTAAGGCGTATCCGCAGGTGGAGGTGGCACTGCATATTTTTCCTGTTCAGGCGTATACGCATAAGGATTTGCCAAAACACTAAGTAGGTTTTCCAGAATGCTGTAATCATCCCTTTCCACGGCGGCAGCCAAAGCTTCTTCCACCCGGTGGTTGCGGGGAATAATCGCCGGGTTGCTTTTTTTCATTAGCGCCAGCACTTCTGCCTTTGTGGCACGCTGTTGCCGTAATCTTGCCTGCCAGCGCTCTTGCCAGGCAGCAAAATCTCTTGTGCAAAATAATTTGCCGCTTTTCGTTTCGCCTAAAGTCAGAGCCCGGAAAGTATTGGTATAATCAGCCTCATACCGCTCCATTAAATTTAGCAACTCTGTAATTAAAGTTTCATCATCCTCAAGGCGATTAAATAAACCCAGTTTCGCCCTCATGCCGGCAAGCCAATATTCTTGATATAAAGGCTGGTAAGCAGCCAATGCTTCCTGTGCCAAATTTACAGCCTGTTCCTGATCCGGGTGGAAAAGCGGCAGTAAAGCTTCCGCCAGGCGAGCCAAATTCCAGCCCCCAATATCCGGCTGCCTGCCATAAGCATAACGACCATGCTCATCAATGGAGCTAAAAACTGTGGCCGGATTATAGGTATCTAAAAAGGCACAAGGTCCATAATCTATTGTTTCGCCGCTGATGGTCATATTATCTGTATTCATGACCCCGTGCACAAAACCTACAAGTTGCCAGTGGGCAATTAATTTAGCTTGTCGCTTAATTACCTGCTTGTACAGTTGTAAATAGCAATTTGCTTCATTTCTATATTCAGGGAAATGTCTTTGCAAAGTATAATCGGCCAAAGCCTTTAGTTCAGTTAAGTCTCCCCAGACGGCGGCATACTGAAAGGTGCCTACGCGTAAATGGCTGGCTGCCACCCGGCAAAGAACAGCCCCCGGAAGCACTTTTTCCCGGCGAACTCCCTCGCCGGTTTTTACCACTGCCAAGCTGCGGGTAGTAGGGATCCCCAGCGCATGCATGGCTTCACTTATGATATACTCCCGCAGCATTGGTCCTAAAGTCGCCCGGCCATCCCCGCTGCGGGAATATGGGGTGCGTCCGGATCCTTTAAGCTGAATGTCATAACGCTCCCCGTCCGGTGTAATTTGCTCCCCCAACAAATGTGCCCGCCCGTCTCCCAAGAGGGTAAAATACCCAAACTGATGCCCGCTGTAAGCTTGGGCTAGCGGCTCAGCACCCTCGGGAAGGCGATTGCCGGCAAAAATCTCCACTCCTTCTTTCCCTTGCAACACTTCCGGATCCAGGCCTAACGACACGGCCAGTGGGCGGTTAAAGATAACCAGCTTTGGTGCACGGACAGGTATGGGCTTAATGCGGGTAAAAAATATTTCCGGCAACCGGGCATAACTGTGAGATAAATTCCAGCCTGCTTTCTTTGCGACTTTTGCCATGGTTTGCTCCTTTGCAGTCATCAAAGTTTATTTTATTTTTTGCTTTGGTTTTGCGCGCTATAACGTTGTAATTTGGGAGGGCGGGAAAAAAAGCGCAAAAGATAAAAGTTTTTTGAACTAATTTCGCCTTGTTGCCGACTATTAGAGTGAAAGGGTTGAGAGCAAATGGATTTTAAAAAACTTTATACCCTTTATGCCGATAGTGTCTATTCCTATATTTATTTTAAAATTAAAGACCGCTACTTGGCAGAAGATATTTTGCAGGAAACTTTCCTGGCTGTATATAACAATCTCAACCATTTGCCCGCAATACGCTCACCTAAAGCATGGCTTCTTGCCATCGCCCAGCACAAAATTGCCGATAGACTGCGCAAAGAAAAAAATCAACCCTTTTACACGGATTCTTTGGCAGACAGCTCTTTTCACGCCACAGAACAAATTGAGGAAAATCTTTTTCTTGAAGAGCTGCTTCAGCGTTTGGACGAAACCTCTCGCCAAATCATTTATGGCATCTATGTGGAACAGCTCTCTTATAAGGAATTGGCTGCAATATTCAATCTACCCGAGGGTACGGTAAAAAGCAAAGCATATTATGCCAGGGCAAAATTAAAACGCTGGCTGGAGGCTGATAAAGATGGCATTTAACACAGAAAAAAGCATGGATTTAATCCTGCAATACTTGCACAATCAACTCAATGCTGAGGAAAAATTAAACTTTTATCACCTTCTGCAAACTGACGCCACTTTTCGGACACATTTTGCCGCCGAATGGAAGCTGTATAAAGAGTTGCAGCTTTATAAAAGGAAAATGCCGGCAAAACAAAAAGAACAAATTTTAAACTCGATTTTAGCTCGTGCCGAACCTCAAAGGGGGCGGGAAAAAATCATTCATCAATTTGTGCAACAGCTCTGGGCTATGATTTTACCGGAACCGGTAGTGCCGCTGATCATTAATTTTGCAAAGGAGTTGAGTGTAAGTGAGTAATCATGATATTCCCGTAAAAGAACTTACAGAAATGCTGGAAATGGCAACAGAGAAAGTACCCAAATTAATTAACGCCGTCCTCCAATCCGTCTATTCTCAAGAGACAGGTGCAGAGATGGGCAAAGCAGCAGGAGCATTTTATAAAGAATTGATCGCCGCCGGTGTCCCCAAGGAAGACGCACTAACCATGACGCAAGATTATCTGAAAACTTTAAGGAATTTAGCACCTTCCGCTATAAAAGTAGATCACTGACGGCAGGTTTTTACCATGGGATTCTTACGGCTTCTCACTACGTGCGCTGTCTTGCTTGGCAAATTAGTGGTTTTACTTCCACAAGGCCTTTATCTTCGCAGCCATGGTGTTAAAGCCTTCGAAGAGCAGCTGCGTCTGCTGGAGCTTGAGCCGGAGGTGATTCAAGCATTATCCCGCACCTATAAAGAACTTGGCAAAATTCATACCTGGCACAAAAGATATTAGGACAGTAAAAGTATCCGTCGTTGGCGGCGGATACTTTTTTCATACTGGTGTATTTTTGCCTTTAGCAAGTTGAGGCGCGTATAGCAACATTTACTTTATACCAAAGAAGAAATTAAATTTTTAGTGGAAAAATTCGGCAATGCAGCCAGACTGGCTAAAAACGCCGGTGTAGATGCCATTGAAATTCATGCTTACGGCGGCTATTTAATTGACCAGTTTCTCACACCCCTGTGGAATAAGCGTACAGACGAATACGGCGGCAGTCTGGAAAACAGGCTGCGTATTGTCTATGAACTGCGCGATGCCGTCTGGAAAAATTGTGGCAAAGATTTTCCGCTTATAATTAAATTAACAATAAGAGCCTGGCAGAAAATCTCAAGGGAAAAATCAAGAGGGTACTTGTCATTGGTGACAATGTAAGGCCGGCCAAAGTCATTGATGCCGTCCATGAAGGTTTCCATACCGCAAGACTTTTGGAGGAATTGACCACATAAAATAATGCCTGCC
>JAAYMK010000009.1 GCA_012521405.1 Bacillota bacterium | reverse complement strand
TTTGAGCCATTAGCTCAGTTGGTAGAGCACCTGACTTTTAATCAGGGAGTCCCGCGTTCGAGTCGCGGATGGCTCACCATTTCGGCCCCTTGGTCAAGCGGTTAAGACACCGCCCTTTCACGGCGGTAACGCGGGTTCGAGTCCCGCAGGGGTCACCAGAAAATAATGAGGCCTAAAGGCCTCTTTTTTCTTTTTGTTAAATAATTTTAATATATATTAAAAAGCTATTAACTTTTTGCAGGATTTTCGCATAAATATGACGAATAAGAAAGGGCGAAAATTATGAAGGAAATTTAACAACATCTTTTGTGAGGTGTATCATGGATAGTGAACAAGTAGAGAAATTTCTACAGTCTCTACGGAAACAAGCAAAAGACTTGGCCGTACACTGGAAAAAATATAGGATGAAGCAAGGACAAAGAGTTTATCAAGATACAGCAATCTACCGTGATAGATTTAAAAACAAGCTATCTCAAGCAAAAGCGAAAGCGACAGCATATTTCGCCAGGAGTAAACACTGGCTGCTGGCACATAAACGAGCTAGTTTTATGACACTAGCTGCTGTACTGACTTGTGGGGTAATTCTGGCCACCGGAGTTGATGCCGGGCAAATACAGGAGACAACATTATATGCTGTGTATGTGGACGGGGAAAAAATAGGTTATGTGGAAAACCAGGAAGCCGTTTATACCTGTCTGGAAAGTTTACAAACAGAAGCTGCCCGCGCATTGAACGCTGCAGAGGTGGCCCCCAAGCAAGTGGTGGAATTAGTGGCAGCGGAAAAAACAGAGGCGGAAGCTGACGATGATGCCGTAGCTGCACTACTTGCCGAGCGACTGGAGTTTGCACGTTATGCCTACACCATTATGGTAAATAACCGCCCTACTTTAACTGTAGCTACGTTAGAAGACTATGAAGCAGTGATTGAAAGTTTAAAAAATGCATATATTTCTGACGATAATACCAGTGTACAATCAGTGGTCTTAAAAGACCGTGTGGAAGCCAGATTAACTTTAATTGATAATCCCAATAAAATTTATTCAGCAGAAAAAGCAGCGGAAATTCTGCAAACCGGTACCGATAAACGTGAAACCTATCTTGTTAGTCGTGGAGATTCCCTTTGGACCATTGCCCGTAACCATAATACAACAGTGGAAGAAATAAGAAATGCCAACCCCCACCTGGCAAATACCGACCGTTTAATGCCAGGTGATGAAATTAATTTAGTAGTGGCCGAGCCTTTAGTTGATGTTTCCGTTACGGAAGAAAAAGTGGTTGAAGAACGGATTAAATATGAAACAGAATACAAAAATGACAGTTCCCTGTATAAAGGTCAGACAAAAGTACTCCAGGCAGGAGAGTATGGCGTCAAAGAAGTTACGTACTTAATTACCAAAAATAATGGCCGAGAAGTAGAAAGACAAGTATTGGCAGAAAAAATTCTTAAAGAGCCGCGGAAACAAGTTGTTGCCCGGGGAACAAAGCCTGTACCTGCAGGATCCGGAACGGGACAGTTTTTATGGCCGGTGGCAGGTAGAGGCAGGATTACTTCGCGTTATGGCTACCGTAACGGTGGCTTCCATCGCGGGGTAGATATCGGTACACCGACCGGCTCCGCCATTTTGGCGGCCGACAGTGGGACAGTGGTGCAAGCCGGTTGGTATGGCGCCTACGGAATTCTGGTTACAATCGATCATGGCAACGGTTATGTCACCAAGTATGCACATAACTCAAAGGCTTTAGTTTCTGTAGGACAAAAAGTGCAAAAGGGCCAAAAAATTGCCCTTTCCGGCAGTACTGGTAATTCCACAGGCCCGCATTTGCATTTTGAAGTGATAAAGAATGGTTCCCATGTAAACCCCTTAAATTATCTCTAGCAGTGATAACTGCCGGTCACTTAAATACGACCGGCAGTTTTTTTCCTGCTTTATAAAACAGAAGCTCTTTATGCGGAGCGAGGTAAAAAAGACATGAGGGTGCCGTGTTGTCACTAAAAAATAAAATAGCTGTAATATTTGTGTAATATTAATATCTTATAATAAAGCCAGGTTTGACCCCCTCTTTAATATATAATTTTCTTTTGCGTGGAGATTCCCACGTCTTTTTTTTTTGCCTGCCATTACCAATGAAAAGACAGGGCAAGGTTTGCTACAATAAAGCAGAGGGGGAGGAAGCCGGATGCTGCCTGCAATAACCACAAAGAAAAAAAGATCTTTTAGCATTGTTGTACTTGCCTTGTTTTTGGCCGGTATCATGCCTTTATTACTTGGGGGAACGCAGGCAGGCCGGCGTCTTTGGCATGCCACTTTGCTCCGCAGTAATTTTCAGGAGTGGGAGGCATTGGACACTGAATATTTTTACCTGCGCTATCCGGCAAAAGAAGCAGATTTCGTGCAATGGTGGGCAAGGGAGGCTGATGAAGCCGCCCGCAAAGTAAATGAAATTTTCCAGTACCGGGCAAAGAAAAAACCGTGGCTGGTTATCGTACCGGATCAGGCTACAATGCAAAAAGTTTTTGGCTGGAGCGACAGCACACATGCCCTGGGTGTTTATCAAGCCGACACCATTTTGCTGTTATCGCCGCAAGCTTGGAACTGGCTGCCGCAGGGGCGGCAAATTTCTGTCTTTGCCGCGGAAAACCCTCTCATTCATGAATATACACATTTCGTTTTAGACAATGAAGCAAAAGCTTTTTATCCGCGCTGGTTCAGTGAGGGACTGGCACAACTGCTTGCTTATCGCTTGCAGGGATATGTCTGGGTGGATGAGGAAAGCCTGGTAGGCACAGAAGTTTTCCCTCCCCCGGAGCTGGAAAGAAGTTTTGACAAGGTGGAAACGCAAGAAGTTGCTTATGGCCAGGCTTTGAGTATGGTAACTTTTTTGGCGGAATTGCAGGGCATGGAAGGTTTGCACACAGTGATTAAGTTACTGGCTCAGGGGAGAAATTTTTACAAGGCATTGGCGCAAGTTTATGCTTTGGAGGAGAATGAGTTTTTCCTTCTCTGGCGGCAGTGGTGGCAAGAAAATCCGCACTGGCTGTCAAGGGGTGTCTAGGAGCGTGCCAGAAAGGCACGCTTTATTGTTTGGTTAAAAAAAGCTTTTCTGGGATAAAAAAGCGGAACCGGAGGCATTTTTTGTTATTAACATAATACAATAGGTATAGTCTTAGCAGGAAACCGGCAAAGAAAAACGAAGTAATACCACAGAAAATTTTAATGGGGTGTAAGCTTTGGCACGGGGAACGCTTTTAGTTGTGGACGATGAGAAACCCATTGCGGAAATTTTAAAATATAATTTGGAGCGGGAAGGTTATACGGTGGTTGTGGCTTATGACGGTGAGGAAGCTTTGCGGCTGGCAAAAAGCTGTAAGCCTGATTTAATCCTGCTCGATATTATGCTGCCGAAAAAGGACGGTTTTGCCGTCTGCCGTGAAATCAGGCAGAAGAGTAATGTGCCCATTATTATGCTGACGGCTAAAGATACGGAATTAGATAAAGTTTTGGGACTGGAGTTGGGTGCCGATGATTATGTCACCAAACCTTTTTCCGCACGGGAGGTTGTGGCCCGGGTAAAAGCTCTTTTACGCAGAGCCGTCCAGCCTAAAGTAGAGGAAGTAGGTGAGATTCTTACCTGCCAGGATTTAGTGGTGGATACGGGCCGTATGGAAGTAATGGTTAACAAGCAAACAGTGGATCTGACATATCGTGAATATTTATTGCTGACATATTTAATGCGCCATGCCGGCTATGTAATTAGCAGAGAGAAATTGCTGGAAGAAGTATGGGGATATGATTTTTATGGTGACGAAAGAACTGTAGATGTTGCCATCCGCCGCCTGCGGGAAAAAATTGAGCCAAATCCCAGTGAACCCCGTTATATTTTAACGAAGCGGGGAGTAGGTTACTTGATGGGAAAGGGTAAAAATGTTTAAAAGCGTGCAGTGGAAGTTAGTTATTATTTATACCCTGATTATTCTCTTTGCCATGCAGTTTTTTGTTGTTTTTCTTTCCCAGGCATTAGAAGACTATTATTTGGATACTTTTGCTGAAAACATGGAATCTCAAGGGTTGCTTTTAGTTAATTTTTTAGAACGTTATCTAAACAATCCCGAGGAGCCGGAAATTATTGATAATTTAGTGTTTGAGTACTCCCGTTATGCAGACAATATTGACATTATTGTCCTTGATGCCTTTGGACGTGTAATTTCTTCCTCCACGCAAGCACATCAACTGCGCGGCCAACGCATTATCCAACAGGAAATCACCCGCGCACTAACCGGCAGCCGCAGTGAAGCCATCCGTTTGGATCCGGAAACCAATGAACGGATGAAGTACTTGGCGTTGCCGATTCAGAGTGGAGGGAAAAACTTAGGTGTTGTTTATCTTCTTGGTTCTTTAGAGCCCCTTTACCAGACTATTTTTGAACTGAAATTAATTTTTCTAACCGGTGCCTTTTTAGCCATCGGTATTACAGTGGTTTTAAGTTTTCTGCTGTCCAGAACCATTACCGTTCCCATTCAAGAAGTAACAGCAAAAGCAAGACAAATTGCCCACGGAGATTTTCGCCAACGTATCGTCATCCGTTCAGAAGATGAAATTGGCAACTTGGGAGAAATGTTTAATTACCTGTCGCAGCAACTGGATAGCACTTTACGGGAAATTTCCTCGGAAAAGAGTAAAGTGGAAGCAATTTTACAGCATATGACAGACGGGATCGTGGCGCTGGGCAGTGACGGGCAGATACTGCATTTTAACCCGGCGGCGCGCAAATTACTCCGCCTTGCCCCGGGACAGGAACCGACGCCGGAATTGTTAAGCCCGCTGCTGCAGGCCGTGGATCTGAATGAGATTATGCAGACAGGCAGGCAGGAAAAACGGGAAATTGAGATCAGCTCCAAGAAGCAAATTATTTTAACTTACTATGTACCTTTTCAAACACTGGATGCAGGTGAGGCGACAGATCTTTCCGGAGTTTTAATTGTTATGCATGATGTGACCAAGGAAAGAGAGCTTGTCCGTTTGCAAAGGGAATTTGTAGCCAATGTGTCCCATGAACTGCGTACTCCTTTAACTACTTTAAAAAGTTATACGGAAACCCTACTGGACGGGGCCATGGAGCAGCCACAGGTATGTGAGTCATTTCTGCAAACCATGGAGAATGAAATTGAACGCATGGTACGGCTGGTCAAAGACCTGTTGGACCTGTCCAAACTGGATCACCACCAAGTTGGCTGGAATATGAAGCAGTATGACTTGGCGGAGATTATTCAGGAAGTTGTGGATGATTTTCGAGTTAAGTATAAATTTCTTTCCCGGCAGTTAACTGTTTCTTTTCCTGAAGTTCCCGTGGTGGCAGAGTTGGATCGTGACCGGATGAAGCAAGTTTTGCTGAACGTTATTTCTAATGCTTATAAATACACGCAGGAAAACGGCCGCATTGATATCACCTTGACACAGACCGGAGATAAAGCGGTTATTTTAGTAGCGGACGACGGTATCGGCGTTCCGGCGGAAGAAACGGAACGGGTTTTTGAGCGCTTTTATCGTGTGGATAAAACGCGCTCCCGCAATAACGGCGGTACCGGGTTGGGGCTGCCTATTGCCCGTGAAATAGTGTTGGCTCACCAGGGAACTATTACCATGCAGAGCCAATTAAATGAGGGGGCCACAATCAGAATTGAACTTCCGTTAACGCAGGCCGGGGAGGCAAAAGAGCAATGCGCGAGCGCATAAAATCAATTATGTTGATTATTTTGGTTTTATCAAGTTTATATTTGACAAATTGCTTGGTTTTTGGCCAGCCTAATTTGGAAATGGCAGATTCACCCCAATATGAACAATTAACTTTTGGTGAACTTAAACCCTTAGAAGAACAGGTTTTGCCCTTTTTGCGATTGCAAAGGGAAGAGGCAATTTGGGAACTGGCGCCGTGGCTGCCCCATTATAACCAAGCGTGGCAGCGGGCCAGGCAGCTTTTGCAGCCGGGGCTGCCTCCCCAAAAAAGTGATCCTCCCGCTTTTTTGACAGGCTTGAAGGTGCAAATAGATTTTCCCACAGCAGTAGACCCGGATTTGTGGTCTGGCTCTTCTCTTTTTAGGGAACATTTCGTACAGGCGATAGTTTGGTTTGCCTCCCATGAGGACGTGGTTTGGTTTTTAGATGAAAATGATCAATGGTGGCGTGCCGGTGGCCTGATCTTGCCTGATGGCTGGCTCAGCCGTTTGGAAGTGGCTTTTAGCACCGCGCAAGTTTTTCGTTTTGCCCGGCCGGAAGGGAACGATTTTTTAAAAATACCTGCCGAGGGGGTTCTGGTGCCTAAAGAAGTGCCGGTGATGAGCCGGTACACCCTGGCGCCGGAACCACTAGATTATGATAAATTGCTGCATAGTATGTTTGTTAATATGGCGACAGTGCGTCGGATAGAGGAAAGGAACGGTATCCATATTTATACTGACGGGCAAAGGGGATTGCAGCTTTTTCCCCATGGAGAACTTGAATATACAATTCCTGAAAATGAATTGGGAACCCGGCCTTTGGCCATTACGGAATTACTTAAGAATACGGCTGAATACTTGCATTTATTGGGAGGATGGCCCGACCAGCTATATCTTAAAAACATAAAATCCAAAAGGCATGTCTTTGAAAACGGCCGTTATTTTTACACCCATGAAGTGGCTTTGCAATCTGTGCAAAAAGGGTTTCCCCTGGTAGGTATTGATGCCGTTTTAATTACTTGTTCAGAGAAAGGGATTGTCAGCTACAATCGACAAGTTTATCAACTGGAAGCTCCCGAGGGAGAAGCAATGCCGTTAATCTCGCCGGAGGAAGCAATGGCAGCGGCCGGCGATTGGTGGCGGCTGCAGGCAGGCAACAATCTGCTTTTGTCGCTGTATCCGGTTTATTATGTGGATAATGCAAATCAGGTCCAGCCCGTGGCCCAACCGGCCTGGCTCTTTCGTTTTGAAAACAGGCAGGCCGTTGTGGACGGTTATACCGGCAAATTTATTAAATGGCTGGAGTAGGAGGCCGTTGTGGATTTATCAAAGGCAAAAACATTATTAATAGTTGCTTTTTTAGGCTTAAATATTTTTTTAGGCTACAAAGTGTGGACGAACCCAAAGTCATTACGGCAGGGGCATGTGTTGACCAATGAGCAGATAGAAGAGGCGCGTGATTTGTTGCAGGCGTACGGTTTCCATTTGCAGACTTCCATTCCAAAACAAATTCCCCAACTTGCATTACTACATGTAGCAAGGTATACAAGACCTTTGTCTTTCTGGTTAAATATTTTTTTCCCGGAGTGCGAAGTACAGGAACGCAGCATTGGTCAAGAACGGCTTTACGCATGTGAACACGGCATTTTAATGATTTTTGATAACGGTCGTGTTACTTACAAAGCAAAGGACAGCCCCACTACAATTATGGAATCAAGCAAGGCGTTGGCTGAACGTTACTTGCGCGAAAAAAATTTATGGCATCATTCCTTAAGATTTGATCAGGTCATTACTGAAGGAGTGAAGGAAAATTTCCGCTTTATCCAGACATATCAGGGGTTTCCTTTATTCTTTTGTGTTACGGAAGTCTACCTGGTTGACGGCTCCGTAACAGATGTTAAAATTGATCGGGTAGTTCCCCTGCGCTTTGCCCAGCAGGAAGTGACGGTAATTTCCGCGTTAACCGCCATTGAAAAGTTTGTGGCAGAAGGGGCGCAACACTTTACCAATAAAACCATTGTGGACATTTCACTGGGCTATTACAGTCAGGATTATAACGCCAGTCGCTGGGAAGTAGCTCCGGTTTGGAGAATTGCCGCAGCCGATGGAAAGGCGTTTTATGTGAATGCTTTCAGCGGTGAAACGGAAGGATCTAATTTCTAAATGAGGATAGAGGAATTCTCTTACTTGAAACAGAAGTATACTATATTAAGATTTATTAATAAGTTTCCCCCCTGAAAAAATTTGCGTAGCTACAACGCAAGTTTAAAGTATGAGTCGCAAAAATACTGTGGCAATGATCAGGAGGAATATAGCTTATGGCAAGACTCCTTGTAACCGGAGGACGTGCATTAACCGGAACGGTGAAAATTAGCGGAGCCAAGAATGCTGCCGTTGCCATGATTCCGGCGGCATTGCTGACGGAAGCTCCTGTGAGGATAGATAATTTACCTGACATTAAAGATATTCGTGTACTTGTGGAGATATTAAAGTACTTGGGAGTGAAAGTATTTTGGCAGTCGCCTTCTACCCTCTGTATTGATCCTTCAACCCTTAGCCGGTGGCAAGCCCCGTACGATTTGGTTAAAAAATTAAGGGCTTCTTATTATTTTCTAGGTGCCCTGGTGGGCCGTTACGGCCGGGCGGAAGTACCTGTGCCGGGCGGCTGTGACTTAGGGCCAAGGCCCATTGATCAACATATTAAAGGCCTGGCGGCTTTAGGTGCCGACGTTAATGTGGAGCATGGTTTAATTAAAGTAAAGGCGAAAAAGTTAAAAGGGACAAATATCTATCTTGATGTGGTCAGTGTGGGAGCCACCATTAATATTATGCTGGCTGCCACCAGGGCGGAAGGGAAAACAGTCATCGAAAACGCGGCCAAAGAACCTGAAATTGTTGATGTGGCCAATTTTCTTAATGCCATGGGGGCCAAAATTCGTGGCGCCGGAACGGATGTGATCCGTATTACCGGAGTGGACAATTTAGGTCCTGTGACCCATACGGTCATTCCCGACCGCATTGAAGCCGGCACATATATGATTGCTGCCGCCGCCACGGGTGGAGACGTAATTGTACAAGATGTGATCCCCAAACATTTGGATCCCATTACGGCCAAATTGCGGGAAATGGAGATTGAAGTTGAAGAGGCGGGTGATAAAATCCGTGTCCGCGGTAACACCTGTCCTGCAGCCGCTGATATAAAAACTTTCCCTTACCCGGGTTTTCCCACGGATTTACAGTCCCTCTCCATGGTATTACTGACGCAGGCGCGCGGTAATAGTGTCATTACGGAAAATGTTTTTGAAAACCGTTTTCGACATGTGGATGAATTGAAACGGATGGGTGCGAAAATCAAAGTGGAAGGTCGCACGGCTTTAATTGAAGGGCAGACCCGTTTGACGGGAGCGCCTGTAAGAGCATGCGATCTACGGGCCGGTGCTGCTTTTATTGTTGCCGGTCTCATTGCTGAGGGCGAAACTGTTATCAGTGATATTAACCATATTTATCGCGGTTATGAAAAAATCTGTGAGAAAATGGCGGCCCTAGGTGCGCAAATAAAGGAAATAGAGTGAAAAATGGCTGAACTGATTATCCTGGCCCGGCATGGCCAGACGGCTTCAAACGCTGAAGGTAGGTTTCAAGGTGTTTTAGATATTCCGCTTAATGCAGAGGGAAAACGCCAGGCACAAAAACTGGCACCCTTAATCGCGCAGTTTAAACCGGGGCGCATTTTTACCAGCGATCTTACCCGCAGTATCGAGACAGCGCGCCCTGTAGCTGCGCTTTTAGGGCTTCAACCCGTGGCAGATCCTGTGTTTCGGGAATATTCTTGGGGTATTTTGGAGGGATTGACATGGGAAGAAGCGGTGAAACGTTATCCCGCAGTCTTTCCCGCCCGGCAGCCGGAATTACGTACCGTCAAAATCCCCCAAGCGGAACCCCTTAGTGCCTTTCGCCAACGTGTGCAGGCGGGTTTATCGCTTTTATTATCTGCAAAGGAAGCGTCTGTGGCGCTTATTGGCCATGGACGTTATTTAAATGTATTAATGGTAGAATTTTTAGGGCTTGATTTTAACGGCCCCTGGCCTTTTGCCTTTGCTTCGGCAGCGGTAAGCGTTTTGCAAAACAGCGGTGGCCGCCGCCGTTTACTTTGCTTTAATGAAAAATGCCACTTAAAAGGAGACCTTTATGCTTGAGCTTTGTATGCTTGCCAGTGGTTCTTCTGGTAATGCCGTTTATATAGCAACAGAAAAAACAAAGATACTCGTTGATGCCGGTCTGAGTGGCAGAAGATTAACGGCTGCCTTAGCGGAAATAGGTGCTGATCCCACCACGCTGCAGGCTCTACTTATTTCCCATGACCATAACGATCATATTTATGGTGCCGGCGTCATGTCGCGGCGTTACCGTTTGCCGCTCTATGCCACAGAACCCACCTGGAAAGCAGCGAAAAACAGGTTAGGTAAGATTGCCGCAGAAAACTGCCGCCGCCTGCCATTAAGCGGTAGGCTGGTGATAGGCGATTTATTGGTGGAGACCTTTCCGGTACCCCATGATGCGGCCGGGCCGGTAGGTTTTGTTTTCCGTACCGAAAACCATGCGGCGGCCTTGGTGACAGATTTAGGTTATGTTACCCCGTACATACTGGACCGCCTGCAGCAGCTTGACTGTATTATTGTGGAAGCCAACTATGATGAAGAAATGCTTATGAACGGCCCTTATCCTTGGCCGCTGAAGCAGCGTATTAAGGGAAACACCGGCCATTTATCCAATACTTTGGCGGCGGAAATGCTGCTCAAGATCCTGACACCGAAAACAAAACATGTAATTTTAGCCCATTTAAGTGAACACAATAATTTACCGCAGTTGGCTTATGATACTGTCTACGGCCTCTTGGCAGCATCCGGCCATAAGCAGGGAAAAGAAGTTTTTGTACAAGTGGCCAAACGTCATACCCCCAGTTGTTATCTGCGGCTTGCCTAGTATGGTAAATGAATTCCAGGAAATACTGCTAGGGAAGAAAAAATTTTAGGGAATTCATATTTTTGACACAACTTCTTGCTATATATAAAGTAGCAGTTTAATCAGGGGGGGAATGATGATGGATTTTTTTCACGATTTTCAACCGCCGAAAAGATCCAGTAAGGTCGGTATGCTTTTATCTGCCCTTTTTGGCGCCGTCATTGGCGGCTTAGTGGTTGCTTATATAGCCATGCGCTTTTTAGTGCCTGAACAGGCCAATGTGCTGCCTGATTCTACACCCAAAACTATTTTCCCACCCAGCAATGAGGAAGAAATCCCTTTTACAGAACGGGACTTGCCTGAATATCAGGATACAGCCATTGTGCGTGCGGCGCAAAAAGTGGTGCCTACAGTGGTAGGCATTACTAATAAAGCAAAAGTCTATGATATTTTTCACGGCCGCACAATCTTGCGTGACCGGGCAACCGGCAGTGGCGTCATCATTAGCGAAGACGGTTATATTGTAACAAATAATCATGTCATTGACGGGGCAAGTGAAATTTGGGTGACATTGGGTGAAGAGGAAATTCAAGCCGAATTAGTGGGTGGCGATTTGGCTACAGATTTGGCTGTACTGAAAATAGATAAAACGGGATTGCCGGCAGCGCAGTTTGGCGATTCCGATAAAATAGTTGTGGGTGAAACGGCCATCGCCATCGGTAACCCTTTAGGTCTTGAATTTTCCCAAACTGTCACGGTGGGTCATATTAGCGCGAAAAAGAGAACCATTAATATTGGTGAGCAGGCTTTTAACTTTATTCAGACGGATGCCGCCATTAATGACGGTAACAGCGGCGGTGCTTTAGTTAATCTAAACGGTGAGGTTATCGGCATCAATACGGCCAAAATTAAAGTAACCGGTGTAGAAGGCATGGGTTTTGCCATTCCTTCCAACCTGGTGAAAAGTATTACGTCACAATTAATTGAAAAAGGCCGTATTATTAGGCCTTGGCTGGGAATTTATTCCGGAGGCGATGTTGACGAGGCGCTGGCAAGACAATTGCGCCTGCCGGTAGATTACGGTGTCATTGTCCAGCAGGTAGTCCCTGATAGCCCGGCCAAACGGGGCGGTATCAAAGCCGGCGATATTATCATCGCCTTAGGGGGAAAACAGACAAAAGTTTTTGCCGATCTTAGAGAAGCCATTAATCAACACCAAATCGGCGAGGAAGTGGAAGTAGTAGTTATACGTGAAAACCAGGAAGTAAAGCTAAAAGTTGTTTTGGAAGAAGCTCCGGAAGAACTGCAATAAAAAAGACGGCTGCGGCCGTCTTTTTCTCTCAGAAAATCTTACAGCAGACAAAGGGGGAAAAAATGCGCATTATTCTTTTTTTTATAGACGGTTTGGGACTGGCTGCAGCCACAGAAAACAACCCTCTTGCTAAAGCCGAGATGCCTTGTTTAAGACGATTATTGGGGGGACAACCCTTAACTTTGGCGGCTGCAGGTACCCATAATGAAATGGCTACGCTTTTAGCCCTTGATGCCACTCTAGGTGTGCCGGGGGAGCCCCAAAGTGCAACGGGACAAACGACACTTTTCACCGGTGTTAATGCACCGCAGGCAGTGGGACGGCATGTACGTGGTTTTCCCACGGCGGCTTTGCGGGAAATTTTAGCTAAAGAGGGCCTTTTTAAAAAAATCTTGGCCCTTGGTAAAACAGCCGAATTTTTAAATAGTTACAGTCCCGCTTTTTTTGCAGAGTTTCCGCGGACAGAAAAAAGAGCGTATTCCGTAACTACCTGGCTTAATTACTATGCGGGACTTGATTTTCATACCTTTGAAGACTTAAAACAGAAAAAAGCCGTTAATGCCGATATCACCAATGAACTTATTCGCCAGCAAGGTTTTGCTGTTCCTTATATTAAGCCGGAGGAAGCAGGAAATATTGTGGCGGAAAAATCACGTCACATTGATTTTGTGCTGTATGAATATTTTTTAACGGATATTTTTGCCCATAAGCGAGAGACAAAAAAAATTGCCGCCATTTTATCGACAATTGACAGGTTTATCGCCGGCATTATAGAGCAGCTTGATTTAAGGCAAACTTTATTTATCTTAACAAGCGATCATGGAAATTTGGAAGACTTGACCGTTTCTACGCATACGCTTAATCCCGTCCCTTTGCTTTTGGTTGGGGCCGGCCGCGATAACTTACCGTCTTTTACCGATTTAACTGATGTCACACCTTTTATTTTACAGCGCCTAGAAGGCGGGCAATAAACAATTATTTATTAACAGTTGACTGTGTTTGAGGAGGTTTGCATGCAAATTCAAATTTTGGCTGTGGGTAAAATTAAAGAAAACTATTTGCAGGAAGCGCTGCAGGAGTATGAGAAAAGATTGCGTGCTTATGCCCGGGTCAATATTTTAGAAATTAAAGACGAAAAGGTGGCACCCAGTGTGACCGCTGCCCAGCGGGCGGAAATCTTGGCAAAGGAAGCCGCCCGTTTGGATGCTCTCATTAATCCGCAAACTTACTTGATAGTGCTTGATATTGAGGGCAAACAGTTTTCTTCCGTGGAATTTGCGCGCCACCTTAGCCGGTTGTCCCTCAGCGGAAAAAGCCATGTAACTTTTGTCATTGGTGGCAGTTTAGGTCTGGCCAAAAGAATTAAAGACAAGGCTGATTTACGCCTATCTTTTTCCCGTTTAACTTTTCCGCACCAGTTATTTCGCGTGATGCTTTTAGAACAACTTTACCGGGCCTTTAAAATTAACCGGGGTGAACC
>JAAYMK010000077.1 GCA_012521405.1 Bacillota bacterium | reverse complement strand
TGTAAATTCAGGATTATGTTTAGTGGAAATCCCTTCATTACGAAAAATTCTTCCCAACTCATAGACTTTTTCTAAACCGCCAACAACCAAGCGTTTCAGATGTAGTTCAGTAGCAATACGTAAATAGAGGGACATCCCCAAGGCATTATGATACGTAACAAAAGGTTTAGCTGTAGCACCACCGGCAATTGTATGCAACACCGGTGTCTCTACTTCTAAAAAGCCTAAAGAATTAAGGTAATTCCTTATTTCCTGTACAATTTTACTTCGTTTTATAAAGACATCTCTAACATCCGGATTAACGATTAAATCCAGATATCTTTGCCGGTAGCGCAAATCAACATTAGTAAGGCCATGCCATTTTTCCGGTAGCGGCCTTAATGATTTTGCCAGCAGGCGAAATTCTTTTACCGCAATTGTAGTTTCGCCCCGCCGGGTGCGAAACACTTCGCCTGTGACACCGATAATATCGCCAATATCCAATAGTGCAAAGATTTCATAGGCTTTTTCGCCCACATCATTCATGCGCACATAAATCTGCATCAGGCCGCTTTCATCCTGCATATGGGCAAAAGTTGCTTTTCCATGTGCACGGATTGTCATTAGCCGGCCTGCTAGTGATACAGTCTGACCTTCCAAATCAGCAAAATTCTCTAAAATGTTTGCTGCTTGATGGGTGGCGGTAAATTTTTCCCCGTATGGTTCTACCCCCAGTTCCTGCAGTTTGTCCAGTTTGTCCCAACGTATTTGCTCTAGTTCGCTAATTTCCGTCATTTACAACACCCCAAACTTTTATCCTATTCATTCATGAATGCTATGATCTTGCTATGATATACTTACAATTTTGTATTTTAAAATTCCTGCAGGAACTATAACTTCCACCACATCATTAATTTTTTTGCCTAAAATAGCTTTCCCTACAGGCGATTCATTGGAAATTTTATTTTCCGCGGGATTTGCTTCCGCTGTACCAACAATAGTATACTCAAAATCTTCATCATATTCTAAATCTTTCAAAATAACCGTAGAGCCAATGGAAACCACGTCAGTTCCATTTTCTGCTTTATCAATGATGCGCGCATTACGCAGCATTTTTTCCAAGGTAATAATACGCCCTTCCACAAAAGCCTGCTCATTTTTTGCATCCTCGTATTCCGAGTTTTCGGAAATGTCACCGAAGGAAATTGCCGTTTTAATCCTATCAGCCACTTCACGACGCTTAATTGTTTTTAAATATTCCAGCTCTTTTTCTAATTTTTCTAACCCACCGTGCGTAAGAATTACTTCTTTACCCATCATTATTCTCGCTCCTTTGATGCATTTTGGGATGCTTCAGTTGTACCCATATATATTCTGCAAAACGGAATATTTAACCTAACTTTGCTGCAAAGTTTGCTAAAATTAAATAACGAATCGCCATAGGGCGATTCAGCAAACTAAATTAGTTCTGTTCCCTAGTATAACATTTTCGCGCGAAAGTATAACAACTTCATTTTTTGCATTTTTTTCTAACTATTATAGATCAGCCATATACCTTTGTCAAACGCCCCTGTTTGCTTTAATAAGCATAAAGGATCGGGGAATCTTCCCGATCCTAGTTTTATTGTTAAATTGATCCTATTGAAAGTGTTTTGCCGCTTCTTGGCGGATTAAAGCAATTTCTTCATCTGTAAGTGCACGTTCAAAACTGCGAAAGCCGGAAACTTTAAAACCATGTTTATCGGCAAGACGCGTTATTTCATCAACTTGCGCCACAGATAAATCTCTACCCAGAGTAAAGGGCTCAAAGCGTTTTTCCAAGGCCAAAAGCATGGTTTCCGCCATACAGGCATATGACGTACGCGGCGGAAAACCAAAATTAAAACCGAATTCTACGTCTCCCGGTACATCTACGACTCCGCCTTCAATGACCAAAACATCTTTACGTAAAGCTGCAGCCCGTTTAGAGACATCGCGCGGACGCGCCACATCACATACTACGGCACCCGGTTTTAAATCCAGCACATCAATAACAGCCTCCGCCGAACCGGTTACGGTAATAATAACATCAGCTTGTTTTACGGCTTCTTTAACATCTTGAGAAATCTTAACAGCCAGCCCGCTTTCCCGGAGTATCCTTTTCGCCAAGTTATCTAGCCTTTGCCGGTTTCTGGCTAAAAGCGTTAAATAACGCACATCCCGGGCCAAAATGCGCGCACAAACACTGCCAATGGATCCTGTTGCTCCCACAACTAAAACATTTGCTTCTGTTAAATCAATCCCCATCAATTCTGCCGCTTTTTTCGTCCCTTGTAGCGCCGTAGCCACAGTATAACTGTTCCCTGTTGTTACGGCTATGTCCAGGTTTTTGGCAATGGTAATCCCTGCATCTCCCACCACAGCCGTCATGGCACCGAGACCAACAATTTTCACACCCAACTTTTCGGCAAGTTTTCCTGCCTTAATAATTTTTTTTATTACCTGTTTTTCCGGCAGTGTCACCATTTGTTTTGATGTTAGCGGACACGTAATAAAATAGCCTGATGTTTCTGCATAAGCGGAACGCACCCCTCGAATTTCCGAAATTTTAAAAGGCGGCAGTATTTTTGTAATTGTTTCAACCAACGGTGTAGGCCATTTCCGCATAAATTTTATTTTGCGAAAAACATCGTCTAATTCAATTGGGTGAATGATAAAGGCAAAGTCTCCCATAACTCCTCCTAATTCAACCATGTAATTCGAGGTGTAATATCCGCTTTAACCAATAGTTCTTCGTATTCTGCCGGTTCCAATTCTCTCTTTTTGCCCGAGAGGGCAACCAATAATGCTTCCATCACGTTGGTGCCAAAAGATCTACCATTAAATTCCGGGGTAGTTGTTACCAGTGCTTTCACGCCGCGATCCTGCAGCATTTGCACATCTTCCGGAGTGGTAGTATTGGTAATAATAGTTTTCCCTTCCAGCTTGGCAGGCATAAAACGGCGAATAAAGTGGAAATCACCGGCTATAATATCGGCTTGTTGAAATAGATGTTCTGCTCGAGGTGAGCTTTCTTCTTGTTTTGCCCCTGTGGGGTAAAGCATAGAGAAGGGCAGCTGGGCAACAAGGGGGGCAAACACATGAGCAACCCATTCCAAAGCTTTTAAAGAATTAAGCGGTATAGGAACACCGAGCACAAAGATTAAATCACCACAAATAAGGCGACAGCCGGCAGCCTCCAGCGCTTGCGCCATGCCAAAACGATCTACCGCAGACATCATTAACACCTGTGGCTTATCTGCCAAAATGGCCGTTTCTGTCTGCAGGTAGCGAACCACCTTACGTTCCAAGGTATTTTTGAGGCCGGAGCCATCAACAATGGGAGTAATCTTAGCGGCACTCACCACTTTTTTTGCATCCCGCAAGGTAAAACGCCTGGTCCCGGCATAAACATAAAGATCCATCCCGCCAAGACCAAAAGCATCTACTTTCCCATCCAATTCTTTTATTTTAGAAATCATTTTTTGCATATCTCCATCCATGCCAATCCGTTCAATGCGGCAAGGGACTCCGTAAATTTCAGTTTCAACAGTATGATTGCGTTTTGAAGAGCCTAAACTGATGCTTACTATTTGTTTCAAGACTATCCCTCCCCTCTATCATCTTCCACAAACTGTTTTAAAATTGATTCAACTTTTTGGGGATCCACATAGACATCCGTATTAATCGGTGATTTACCAATCTCAACAGTGTAAACTTCATTATCCAGCAAAGCTGATGCCAATCGGTTCCATTTGGCTGAACAAAAAACAAACACTGTATCGCATTGGCGCAAATCTTCAATGATTTTAAACACTGCATGCAGAAAATCAATACCGCTTTTGTGCTGGATTAATTGCCAGCGTTCCTGGTTTGAAAGAATAAGCTTTTTTTCAACACCATAGCGGTCGGCAAGCGCCAACAATTCTTCTTTATTACTAACAGGGAATGCCATCATTCCCATCCTGCCGCCGCGCCGCACATTGCCTAAAGATTCCAGACGGGAAATAAAAGTTCTGTCCACCTGTAGTTTAGCAGCCACTTCCTGCTGTGACATGCCACTGCTTCTAAGCTGCAAAATCCGGCGCACTGTTTTATCGATTTTTTGCAAGTTAACCAGTTTTTCACCAATGCGAATAAACTCCATAATTTTCCCCTGCTTTTGTGCACATTTTTGTGTACAGAACGATTTTATCATGAAAACAAGTGCTATGCAATCATTTTAAGTTACCGACAATAAGATTTTTTGCAATTCTGCTTTCGTAGTTGCACGCATAATCAAATTACGATAGTATGAAGCTTTTTTTATACCTTTTAGATACCAAGCAAGATGTTTGCGCATTTCGCGTACCCCGATATATTCACCTTTACTTTCTACAACCATTTCTAGATGCCTTAAAGCTAAAGCAATTTTTTCCGCCAGTGTAGGTTCATTAGGCAAGCGGCCCGTTTCTAAATAAAGGATTGTCCTGCGAATTAACCAGGGATTGCCCATGGCTCCGCGCCCAATCATCACCGCATCACACCCAGTTTGGGCAAGCATTCGGGCCGCGTCTTCAGGATGCGCAATATCGCCGTTACCAATAACAGGAATCTTCACGGCAGCTTTAACCTTTTGTATAATAGACCAATCTGCCTTACCGCTATAGCCTTGTTCCCGGGTTCTACCATGTACAGCTACAGCAGCAGCACCGCCCTCTTGAGCGGCTAAAGCCACCTCCACAGCATTACTGTTGGCATCATCCCACCCTTTGCGGATTTTTACCGTTACCGGCAAGCTGACGCTATTACAAACAGCCTGCACTATTTGCAGCACCAGATCCGGATCACGCATCAATGCACATCCTTCTCCTCGACCGGCTACTTTTTTTACCGGACAACCCATATTAATATCAATAATATCCGGATTTAACTTTTCACACAGCACAGCACCCTCCGCCATTACAGACGGATCGCTGCCAAAGATTTGTACCGCTATAGGCCGCTCTCTAGGATGAAAAGTAGCTATTTTTAGAGTCTGTTGCGGTGCGCAAATTGCCCCTTTAGCACTTATCATTTCTGTATAAACAAGGGCGCAACCCATTTCTTTTACCAATTGCCTGAAAGAGCTGTCCGTTACACCAGCCATGGGAGCCAATACTACTTTATTCTGTAGCTTTACATTCCCTATCAGCACAAAATCAAGCTCCTTTGCCACACAAATTTTTTCAATATTATATCGCAAACAGCAAAAAGCCATAAATTTTCCAAAAGAAAAACGTGCTTTTTATTGTATAAAAGCACGCCTGACACGAGAAAAATTTATTATAACGCGCAAGAGCTCTTATTGCACACTCTCCGGCAAGACAAATAATTCCTCCAGCGGCACATCCAATACACGGGCAAAACGTTTAATGAGATCCAATTGTGGATATTTCATACCTCTCTCAATGGTTGATAACATGGACACTGAAATACCAACTTCCCTGGCTAAATCCTGTTGGGTCAATCTTTTTAATCTACGCAAAGCCCGCAATCTTCGCCCCAGTAATTCGGACATGCTTCTCTCCCCCCATACAGTATTTGCAAGATTCTTTCGACATAAAAACGTAGTTTCCTGCCTCTAGGAACATTTTTTGACAGTGGAGGGAGGTAGAGGCTAATCTATCATGTCGTTTAGCCTGTCTTACTTAATGTATCCCATTTGCCGCAACGGCCGCCCCAGCGGGCTAAAATCTTACCTTCTACTGATATATTAACAACTTCACAAAGATTCGGGCATCCCTGGCATTCAAAACTTGAGGCTTGATATTCCAGATCGGAAACAACAAAGCCACGGAAATTAGTTTTTCCTTTTTCCTTTACGGCGGCTTTTGCCAACAGTGCAGCCCCGATTGCACCCATCACTTTAAAATATTCCGGTACAATCACTTTTAGCCCCAAAGCTTTTTCAAAGGCAGCGCGAATACCTATATTGGCCGCAACGCCACCCTGAAAAACAACTGGCGCCAGTATCTCTTTACCTTTACCCACATTATTTAAATAATTGCGTACCAAGGCATCACAAAGACCGGCAACAATATCGGGAATGGGATGACCCATTTGTTGTTTATGGATCATGTCTGATTCGGCAAATACTGAACAACGACCGGCAATACGCACCGGCGCTTTACTTTGCAAAGCCAGACCGCCAAATTCTTCAATGGGGATGTTCAGACGGGCCGCCTGATGATCTAAAAAAGATCCGGTCCCGGCCGCACATACGGTGTTCATGGCAAAATCCACCACAATGCCGTCTCGCAGTATAATTATTTTCGAATCTTGTCCGCCAATTTCGAGCACCGTCTGTACATCAGGCACCAAATGGGAGGCGGCAACGGCATGTGCAGTAATTTCGTTTTTCACGGTATCAGCGCCGACAATAACACCTGATAATGTGCGGGCACTGCCGGTAGTACCAACACCGCAAATTTCTATATTTTTGCCCTTTATGGCTGCTTCTACTTGTTTCATACCTTCTTGCACAGCCTGAATCGGCTGGCCTTGCGTCCGTAAGTACAGGTCTACCAGCACATTGCCGTCATCATCAATTACCACCAGGTTCGTGCTGACGCTACCTACATCGACACCTAAATATGCCCGCAACTAACTCGCCTCCTGCTTCTTGCGTTTCTGCCATAATAAGTCTAAAAACGCCTCAATACGTGTCTCTATACCTGCTTGACCGGTTTGTTCGTCCATAAAAAGCGTCATTACCGGTATACCTTTATCTCTGCTTACAGCAGGCAAAATGCTTTTTGCCACAATTTCCGGTATACAGGTGAAGGGTGCCAATTGTATTACCCCGTCAAATCCTTCCTCCGCATAGCGTACCACTTCACCCACACTATTTTGCCCGTGTCCACCTACCATTTGATTGAGGAAAGGAATAGCTTTGGCTCGAATGTCTTTTTCGCCATAACCTAAAACATTGTCCCTTACCCAATTTGTCAAAAAGATGGAACGGTGTACATAAGCGCCCCGTTCTCCTAAAAGCCTTTCAATATCATGATTTGCTGCAGGCTCCAGGACAACATAAATCTCTCCTATTAAACCTATCCGCAGCGGTTTAAAAGAATGATTGACAGGAACGCCATTTAACTTTTCCAGCGCCGCCTCTTTGGCTTCAATTACTTCTTTGACGGAATCAGCCTTTTTAATTAATTCCAATCCATCAAAATAAGCTTGATTAATCTGCTGTTTATTTAAAGCCAAGGGGCGCAATTTATGCAAGGTAGATTCCACAACATCCAAGGCTTTCATTTTTTCTAAAGCAATTCTACCGTAATGCAACAGATTGAGTATACCTTTAGGCTTGACCAATTTATGCACTTTCCGGAAAAAATCGAGAGGCTCCACTAAAGGTGGCTCAAAAATAATCATCTCTACTGGATAACCTAAGTCATGCAAAATGCGTTTGTGTAGTTCACCGTAGTATCCTGCCCGGCAAGGTCCACAACCTCCCGATGTAACCAAGAGTTCAGCACCTTTTTCCACAACTTCCAAATAAGTACCCAAGACAATTTTAAATGGTATACAAGCAAATTCAGGTGCATATTGCACACCTAAAGACAATGTTCTTTTTGAAGGTGTAGGCGGATAGATGACTTCAAAACCAAGCTTTTCAAACAGATAACTAACAACAATATGTGATGTCCCCATATATGGGAAGGAAACCTTCATATAATCCCCTTCTTCCTCTTAATCAAATCAACAAAGGCTTCTACCCTTGTTGCTACTCCTGCTTCTCCCGTATGTTCGTCTACAGTAATTGTTAAGAAAGGAATTTTAGGATTATGCTGTTTAGCTTCTAATTCCACCAGCTTATTGGTCATGGAATCAGGACCGCAGCTAAAGGCGGTAACATGGATGATACCGTCAACATTTTTCTCATGAATATAATATTGACTACTCCAAACAACGCGGTTGCTATAATACCAAAAAAGATTTTTACGCAGTCTTTTACTCATCCGCATCAATGCTTCTTCAGGCACCATTTCAGCGGTAAAAACACGAACTCCCTGTTCTCTTAGCATATCCAATAAGCCTACACTAATATAATCATCATAGATGGTGTAGGGATAACCTAGTACCGCCAGTTTTATTTGCGCAGACTGTTTCTTTGGTGGAGGTTCCTGTCCTGTATCTAAGCAGGTAAAAGCTTCCTCGGGAGTTAAACCTTTTAATAATAATTTCCGATAGTGGGAAAATTTATACCTGGCCAGCCAAATGGCGCGCAGGATTTTAATTCTATTGTCGGTGAATCTTTTTCCGACCCTATATAAAAAACGATAAAGCTCCATTTTCCCTTTCTTCAAATCTAAACGCGTATCGATAATTTCCGGCAGGTTAGCCACCGAACACCTTACCATATCCGGCAACCCAAGAAATTTAGGACATAATGTACTTTTGCCGTCAAGGGAGATAAGTCGCGGCATAAATAAAAAATCCACCTTGTCCTTTAGCGCGTTCACATGGCCGTGGAAAAGTTTAATGGGGACACAAGCGTCAGTGACGGTGTCCTTTACTCCTTCATCTAAAAGAGCTTTATTGGATGCCGGTGAAATAACTACTTCTACCCCAAGTCCATCAAAAAATGGTTTTAAAAGCGGATATAATGTAAAAAATGACAGTGTTCTAGGTATTCCGACACGCAATGCGTCACCTTCTTTCCAACTAGCCTGGTCAGGAAAAGATTCTTAGTGTTTTTGTATTCGCGAAATCTCCAGAGATTCCTGCAATTACCCTCCCGCAACTATTGCACTTTGACCAAAGTTATGTTAGAATAGAATTCGCGTCGGGGCGTAGCGCAGTTTGGTAGCGCGCTTGGTTCGGGACCAAGAGGTCGCAGGTTCAAATCCTGTCGCTCCGACCATTAATGAATGTAAAAACCACGGGAGTTTTTGCCTACCCGTGGTTTTAAGTTATGCAAACAGCAAAGATTGTGTGGA
>JAAYMK010000008.1 GCA_012521405.1 Bacillota bacterium | reverse complement strand
GCAGAGGGTGAGTTAGAAACATTTGCATTCTCACGGCTGGTTTCAATCAATATTTCCTTAACCGTATCCATGAGGTCACTTTTACCTTCACGAATACGGCTCCTTTTATCACGATACAATATGTAAGCCTTGGCGGTACGAGCATGTCCATTTTCAATTAAAACTTTTTCCACAATATCCTGTACTTCTTCTACTGTGGGAATTACTCCGTTGTAGCCCTGTTTTTCCAATTCTTTAATTACTTGTTTTGTCAAGCTTTCAGCTATCTTTCTATTTTCTCCGCCCACAGCTTGTGCCGCTTTAAAGATAGCATCCGTAATTTTTTCCTCATTAAACGGAACAATTCGCCCGTCGCGTTTGCGTATTTCAGTAAACATTAAGCTTCCCTCCGGTCGTCACTTTCCTCTTCCATCGGCATCTTTGCCAACGCTTCTTTAAAGTCGTTGATGTCTTTGAATTTATGATAGACAGAAGCAAAACGCACATAAGCCACTTCATCAATTTTATACAATTTCGCCAAAACGCGTTGTCCTATTTCATCAGAAGTTACTTCCTGCGCAAAATTGCTGCGCAATTCCCTTTCCAGCTCATCAACCAGGTTCTCCAAAACAGAAAATGGAATTTTTTGTTTGCCCCCTGCGTACACTAAACCGTTTAACACTTTACTGCGATCAAATAATTGTCTGCGACCGTCACGCTTTACCACAATTAGAGGAGCTTCCTCCAGCTTTTCATAAGTAGTAAAGCGCCGTCCGCACGCAGTACATTCCCGTCGCCGCCGGATAGCGCTACCCTCATCGGTGGAACGGGAATCAATGACACGGCTATCTAAACAACCGCAGAATGGGCACTTCACCTGTCTCCCCCCTTTAGCCTACCTTTAAAAACCAAAACACTATATCTAGTGCTGGCATAATTATACAACACCAGATATAGTGCTTCAAGGCCAATTTCCTGACTTATTTTTCCACATTTAACAATGAGGATAACAGTCACACACACAATAAATTATAAGGGAGCCTTAAGATAAGGAACCGGCAAACTCCACTAAGATGGTATCAACACCAATTTTTACAATATTTTCCCACGGTATCACATAGTCACGGCCGTTGCCGAGAAATCTAAACAAGCCGCCGGAACCCGGTACAATAATGGCGGCAATCTTACCGCTTTCTAAATCAAGCTCAAGATCATAAATCATCCCCAGCCGCTTTCCGTCCACAATATTAATTACTTCACGATTACGGAGGTCAGATATTTTGACCATATCGCACCTCTTTATTACTTACCTTTACCTACAGTATATGCGAATGGGCTACAAGTAGACAAAAAAAGAGAGCTTTTTGCTCTCAATATTTTAAGGCCGAAATTCAGACACAGGTGCAACACGACGGTAATAATATTTGCCGTCCACTTCACGTACTTCCGCCACTCTAATTAAATTGTTCTGGTTAAAGGCCAAAACAGTTTCACCCGGGGGAGAGAGGAACACTACCAGCAACACTGCTATCAGCATTAAGCCTAAGCTGATTGGCAAAAGTGAATTTTTGTGCACCTTCTCCACCTCCTTAGATAAAATTGTTGCAAGCAGTCAAAGGCTACTTTTATTGCACATGTATTCGTAAATGCCCAAGGGCTGCTTTCTCCAAACGTGAAACCTGCGCCTGGGAGATTCCTATTTCATCGGCCACTTCCATTTGCGTTTTACCCCGATAAAAACGAAGAGTTAAAATTAATTTCTCCCTGTCACTTAATTTTTGCAAAGCTTCCTTAATGGCCAGAACTTCCAGCCACTTTTCATCTTCATTTTTTTCGTCAGAAATTTGATCCATCACAAAAATGGGATCGCCGCCGTCATGATAAATAGGTTCAAATAAAGAAACAGGTTCTTGAATGGCGTCAAGGGCAAAAACAATCTCTTCTCTTTTTAAATTAAGTTCCTCGGCAATCTCGCTAATTTTCGGTTCACGCCCGAAACGATTGGCCAAACTGTCCCGGGCCTGCAAAACCTTATAAGCAATATCGCGTAAAGACCGTGACACACGAATAGGATTGTTATCACGCAGGTAACGACGGATTTCACCAATAATCATCGGTACGGCGTAAGTAGAAAATTTAACATTTTGTTCCAGATCAAAATTATCTATAGCCTTTATCAGTCCAATACATCCGACCTGAAACAGATCATCCACATACTCTCCGCGATTATTAAAGCGTTGGATCACGCTTAAAACAAGCCTTAGATTACCGTTTACAAGTTTTTCCCGCGCACTTTTGTCTCCAGCCTGCATTTGCTTAAAAAGACGTCGCATTTCCTCGTTTTTGAGAACGGGTAATTTGGAAGTATTGACACCACAAATTTCAACTTTATTAATCATGCCAATCCCCTCCCGGCGGAAAATGACAAGGAAGAAATCCCCTGCCTTTATACTTGCAGTATTTCCTGGGAGGGTAATTTTATTCAGCTAATGATTGGCTGCCCTGACAAGCTCATTAATTTATTCCATTTTTTTTATTTCTTTTTGCAAACGTTTAATAATTCTTTTTTCTAAACGAGAAATATATGATTGCGAAATACCAAGCATTCCGGCCACTTCTTTTTGCGTTTTTTCTTCCTCGCCTAACAAACCAAAACGCAACTGCATAATTCTTTTTTCCCGGCAGCTTAATTTTTCCATGGCGGAATAAAGCAATTTGCGTTCCACTTCTGCTTCAATATTTTTTAAAACCAAATCATTTTCCGTTCCCAAAACGTCGGAAAGCAATAGTTCATTGCCGTCCCAGTCCACATTAAGCGGTTCATCAAAGGAGACTTCAGCTTTTACTTTATTATTCCGTCGTAAAAACATTAATATTTCATTTTCTATGCATTTAGACGCATAGGTGGCCAGTTTGATACTTTTATGCGGGTCAAAAGTGTTGACGGCTTTAATTAAGCCAATGGTACCTATGGATACAAGATCATCAATATGAATCCCTGTATTTTCAAACTTTCGGGCGATATAGACCACAAGCCGCAAGTTACGTTCAATTAAAATTGTTTTTACTGCACCATCACCTTTTTTTAATTTTTCCAGTAAAAACATTTCTTCGTCCTGTGTCAATGGGGGTGGAAGCGTTTCCGAACTGCCGACATAATATATTTCCGGCAAGATTTCCCTACCTACCCGTTGCAGCAGTTTAAGGTAAACCAGCCTTAGGCGAAGTCTCCAATGTGTCAACAGTTTCAACAATCCACACCTCCAGTTTTTTTCAAAATATATGGGTGCAGTAAAACTTCTGCCTCATCATCTAACGACAACGGCTTTGTTGTCAGCGCAAACAGCAAATCCTGTCTCTCCTCCCTATAGTTGCTCGTGCTCAAAATTACTTTTTCTGGCCGGTATGTTAATAAAATACCGGCATTTTCCAAAGCGCGAAAAGGTGCCACGCCAAATTTTGCCGCTTCGGCGCCGGAAAGTTCATCCAGTACCAAAACCGGATCTTTGCCTGTTTGATAGGCTGTCCGTAAAACAGGCGGTAAAAGCCGGCCCACGGTATGAAAACTAGCCACGCACAAAGGTTTGCCTGTAAAGGGGTCACGAAGCCGGTTGCCCGTATCCACCAGTGCATTGACCTTTACTTTATTCTCCCCATCAAAAATCTCCAGACAAAAACGATATTTTCGACTATGCCGCTGCCATTCACCAAAATGCCACACCGCCAGTAGCAGGAAAAAGGCTATGAGTGTCCCATAAAACAGCATGCCCGGCCGGGCAGGTTGTAAATAAAAAACACCGCCCTCTAGAATAACCTGCGCGCCGGCAAAAAAATAAAGTGCAAAAATACTCCCCCCCACAATAAATGAAGCCAGTAAAAATCCACCACACAGCCGCAGCGTTTCCACAAGGCGCTTAGGCCTAAAGGTAAACCACACCACCAAGAGGGAAACCAGCAACTTACCCGCCCAGGAAAAAAATACGGCAGATGCCGGAAAATAGACTGCCAGGCTATAAAGTGCGGCCAAAAATCCACCGGCCAGAATGCGTTTTTTGGCCACATTTCTACCAAGCAGGCGGGCGGTGAGATACAACAGAAATACATTCATCATAAAGTTGAGGGCAAGGAGGTCCTCCACATACATTATCAACACCCCGCCCTGAAAATGGTCGCATAAAACCGGTAAATTATATGCCCGCCATTTTATACCTATGCCAGATTATACCTCATTTTGCCTACAAATTTTGTCAGAGTCTAGTGTCGAATGAAAATTTACAGCTTTTAGCCGGTGAGAAAGCTAAAAAAAAACGGACTTGCTTGATCAGCAAATCCGTTTTTTGCCTTAAATTTAGCATTTATGACCGTCTACGCCGCAAAAATGCAGGAATATCAATATCGCCACCGTTAAAAGTTTTATGGGAAAGTTCGTTTAGCATTTGTTTGCGCTCTGCGGCTTCTTGATCAAAGCCGGTGGCAATCACTGTCACCCGGACTTCATCCTGCAAAGAATCATCAATCACGGCACCAAAGATAATATGGGCATCAGGATCAGCCGCCTCTGCCACAATCTCGGCCGCTTCATTTACTTCAAACAGACCTAAATTAGAACCTCCGGTAATATTTAAAAGTACACCGCGGGCACCGTTGATGGACGTTTCCAGAAGAGGACTTTCAATAGCCATTTTTGCCGCTTCCAAAGTGCGATTGTCACCGGAAGCAACGCCAATTCCCATTAAAGCGGTACCGGTTTCCTGCATAATGGTTTTCACGTCTGCAAAATCAAGATTAATTAAACCGGGAACGGCAATGAGGTCGGATATACCCTGAACCCCCTGACGCAGCACATCATCTGCGATGCGAAAAGCTTCCATAATGGGAGTCCGTTTTTCCACCACTTGCAACAATCTGTCATTGGGGATAACAATAATGGTGTCAACTTTTTCTTTTAATTTTACAATTCCTTGTTCCGCCGCTTTGCGCCGGCGTGGGCCTTCAAAGGTGAAAGGTTTCGTAACCACGCCAACGGTTAATGCGCCCAGTTCTTTGGCAATTTCAGCGATAATTGGAGCCGCACCTGTACCGGTACCGCCCCCCATACCGGCTGTCACAAAAA
The DNA here is from genome assembly GCA_012521405.1 of Bacillota bacterium. Lineage (GTDB taxonomy): Bacteria > Bacillota > Dethiobacteria > Dethiobacterales > Dethiobacteraceae > JAAYSO01. The sequence goes on along the minus strand of JAAYMK010000008.1, from coordinate 25,920 downwards.
CCATATCAGACCCTTTAAGGGCTTCCTTAATTTCTTCACGGCTCTCTTCCGCCGCCTGCATGCCTATTTCCGGATTAGCTCCGGCACCCAGACCTTTGGTCAGTTTTTCTCCAATTTGCAGCTTACATTCGGCGCTTGATAAGTAAAGCGCTTGCGCGTCGGTATTGACAGCAATAAACTCAACACCACGCAGGCCGGCATTTATCATGCGGTTTACAGCATTACAACCGCCTCCGCCGACACCAATAACTTTTATTTGTGCAAACTGTTCCATCTCAAAATCAAATTCTATCAAAATAGCCCTCCCCTTCCCATCTGCGTGGATTAATCACTCAAACATTTCTACAAACCAATTCTTTACTCTGGCAAAAAACCCAGGCAAGCCAGCTCTTACACTTCTGTATTCACGTAAATGATGCATCTGTGTCTGTTGAACATAACGAATAATACCCACTGCCGTAGAATATATGGGGCTTTTTACCCCCACATAGCTAGGCTGGGCAACCCGTGCCGAAGTCTGGAACATTTGTTCCGCCAATTCGGCCAATCCCGGCGTTAAAGAAACGCCGCCCGTTAAAACTATTCCTGCCGGCAGTGGTTCCGGATATCCCATTTCCATTAATTCTTCATGCGTCATATGTAAAATTTCCATTAAGCGCGCTTCAATAATCATTGCCAACTCCCGTAGCGGGATTTTTCGCGTGGTTTTGCCGGCAATGTGCGGCAACTCAATGGTTGCTCCCTCCGGCACTAAAGGTTGCATAGCTACGCCATGGTCAATTTTTATTTTTTCGGCATTTTGCAATGTGGTTTGCAAACCCACGGCAATGTCGTTTGTAATATGATCACCGCCTACGGGTAAGGTGGCAATATTTTTTAAATAACCGTTTTGAAATACAGAAACCTCCGTCACGCCGCCCCCTATATCGATCAATACCGCCCCCAGCTCTTTTTCGTCCCGGGTTAAAGCAACTTCAGCATTAGCCAGGGCACTTAAAACAGTAGCTTCAATTTCCAAACCGGCCCTTTCTACGCAGCGATATAAATTGCGCAAGGAGGAAACCATGCCGGTTATAATCATGGCATCAACTTCCAAACGCACCCCCACCATACCTACGGGGTCATGTATTCCATCATAGCCATCTAAAATAAATTCACGAGGGATGACATCAATAATTTCACGATCCGGAGGCAGGGCAATAACTTTTGCGGCCTGTAGAACACGTTCCACATCTTCTTCTGTTATTTCTCTGTCTTCACCGGTGACTGCCACTACACCGCGGTTATTAACTAAACCGATTTGTGAGCCTACAATACTTAAAAAAGCAGTAGGAATACTTGTCCCTACCATTCTTTCCGCTTCTTCCACCGCATCTGCGATAGCTTCCACAGTTTTATCTAAATCGACAATAACCCCTTTTTTCAGACCATTAGAGGGGCTTGTCCCAACACCAATGATGCTTGTCGTGCCATCAAGATTCATTTCGCCCACGATAGCTCGTACAGAAGACGTGCCAATATCCAGGCCGCAAATTAAATTTCGTCTCATCACAACACCCCCCTCGCCACTAAAACCACTACTGTTTTATTCAACAAGAGTTAGGTTTTCCCTTTTTTTAGACTAATTGTTTTTCTAATTTTCTGTTATGTGAAATGCCGGTGCCGTGGCTACCCGTAAGTCCAAATAACCTTCTTTTTCCCGCACATCAAGCTGCCCCATAATCTGCGCTAAAATTCGTGTTTTTTTGGCAAAATCTTTTTCCCCAAACCAAACAGCCAGCCCATCTAGCGTAACCACAATAAGATTGTTTTCATTGGCCACATTAATTTCTGAAACCATTAATTTTTCCTCATCCAGTGCCTTACAAATTTCCTTTACTTTTTCCAGTAATTGTAGATCCAAAATATATTCACCAACAGCACCGGTTACCGGGGTTATCCCAGTAAGCAAGGGCAAGGCTGCATCTAACGTCTGAGTGGTTGAACCAAGGATTTGCCCATTATCACCTACCTCTAAAAAAAACTCCTGAAAGGGTATAAGGGCTAAAATTTTTCTTTCCTGCAGTTCCACATGCAGTGTATCAGGCAAATTACGTGTAATTTGAACGCTTTCCACCCGGGGATTTGCAAGCAACCTTTCCTCCAAAAGCTGTATACTCATTTGTAAAATATTGTCCCCGGGCTGGACTCGCATAGATTCCATAATGTCTGCTTCGCTTAAGCGCGTATTTCCGGTAATTTCAATTTTTTTAAGACTAAAAAGATCGGAACGGATAAAAACCAAACCTGCCCATAGGAGCACAAAGAGAAGAAAGATAAGAAACAAGGACCTTTTAATTTTTTTGCCAACATTGGCAGTTTTGCGACTACTACTTGTCCAATTGGTTCGTTTAGCTGAGAACTTCCGCATTTAAAGTCCTCCGGTCAAGACACCAAGGTGCAGCGACTGTTCCGGTCGCTACACCCTGATGCGTTTTATTTCGGCACCGAGTTTATTTAAGTCACCTTCTAAATTCTCATACCCTCTGGCAATATGTTCTAAACCTTCCACAATGGTTTCGCCTTCGGCAGCTAAACCGGCAATGACTAGTGCCGCCCCGGCACGCAAATCGGGTGCCGTTACCGTTGCTCCGGTAAGCTTTTCAACACCATGCACCACAGCAGTTCTGTTATCGGAAGCAACCACAATTTGTGCACCCATACGGTTTAATTCTCCCACATGTTTAAAACGCGAGTCAAAGACATTTTCTACCACCATACTGGTCCCTTGCGCAATTGTCAGTGCAGCCATAATTGGTGCTTGTAAATCCGTGGGATATCCAGGGTAAGGCAGTGTCCGCACAAACTCAACGGCACACAAACGCTCGGGTGCCTTAATAAGTATCCGCTCATTTTCTTCCCGGATTTGTACTCCCATTTCACGCAGTTTAGATGTCACGGCTTCCAAATGTCCTGGAATAACATTTTCCAGGATAATTTCCCCGCCGGTGGCAGCAGCAGCAATCATAAATGTGCCGGCAACTATACGATCTGGAATCACACTGTATTCCACGCCGTGCAATTGGTTAACCCCGATAATCCTAATCTGATCTGTTCCGGCACCGCGAATTTTTGCTCCCATTTTATTTAGCAGATTTTGCAAATCGACTATTTCCGGTTCTTTAGCCGCATTATTAATGACAGTAACACCGCGAGCATAAACTGCCGCCATCATAATGTTTTCTGTTGCCCCCACACTGGGGTAATCCAGATGGATATCGGCGCCGGTTAAACGAGAACATGTAGCATAAATATAACCGTGTTGTTCACGTATCTGGGCACCTAATTTTTGTAAACCTTTTAGATGTAATTCAATAGGCCTCTGGCCAATGGCACAGCCGCCCGGATGGGAAATACAAACTTGACCAAAACGGGCCAACAAAGCACCCATTAAAAAAATTGTCGACCGCATTTCCCGCATCAAATTCTCTTCCACAGCATACCCGGTAAGATTACGGGTGGACACAGCCATATTACTTCCGCTCCAGGTAATCTCGGCACCAAGACTGCGGAGTATCTCCACCATTTTTGCCACATCACTGATGCGAGGAACGTTGGTAAGAATAATCTCATCACTGCTTTTATTCAGCAGAATGGCTGCCAGAATGGGCAAAATGGCATTTTTTGCCCCGCCAATGCGGACGACACCTTCCAGCCGTTTTCCTCCGCGAACTACAAGTTTCTCCATGTTTCCACCTTCCCCGTTGTACCGAGCAGGCAAATAAGCGGCATACTAACCGGACCCAGCCGCTTCCTACCCGAAATTTTGTTTCCGGTTACCCGTTAACTTCTGCGGGCTTGCGGACATAGCCGGCTATAGGCAGACAGGGTTGGTGGTTGACAGCATATTAATCATTCTGCTTTCCAGCCCAGTCTCCTGAAAACATCATGGCAGGTACAAAACATAATTTCAGGAAGGTCCTGCTCATCCTGAAATGCAGTTATGTAGTTTCCACCTTAAGCCCCAAATCTCTGCCTTGCCGTACTTCATAGTATGCAAAACAGAGCAGAGTGTGTTAATTCTCGAGAAGGGAAAACAGGAATTAACTGACCCCAGCTATTTGTGGGCTAATTCATAAATAATCTTTGCCATTTTTGCCGCGGCCTCAGGCATGCCTAAAGCCTTACTTGCCCTTGCCATTTCCTGCAACCGCTTCTGATTTAATAACAATTCGACAAGACGAGTAGCTAAACCTGCAACGGAAAGCTCCTGCTCTCGTATGATAAGTGCCGCTCCTTTTTCTGCCATAATCCGTGCATTGTATTCCTGATGATTATTGGTGACGTTGGGGGAAGGAATTAAAACGGCCGGAACACCTATTGCCGTAATTTCTGCCAATGTGGTGGCACCGGCCCTGCTGATTACCAAATCTGTTTGCGCCAGCAGGCGCGGCAGCTGCCGGTGATAAGGCAAAATATGTAACCGGTCGGCAAAACGCCTCCTTATAAGTTCCGTTTGTTTTTTTATGGGTTCATAATATTTAGGGCCGGTAATGTATACTATCTGTGCTTCACAAGCCGTTAAAATCAACTCCAAACAACCGCTAAAAACTTCATTTAATTTCGCCGCACCGTGACTGCCGCCTACACATAAAAGTACAGGCCGGCCGGGTGCAAGCTGCGGCTGCAAAACAGTGGAACCATCGGCTGCTGCTTGTACAGCCTCGGAAGCGCGCGGATTTCCTGTCAAAATTGTTTTTTCCGGGCGGGGAAAATACTGCTCACTGCCTGCTAAACTCAGGCAAACCCGGTTTGCCAAGCGGGATAACCAAATATTAGTCAGCCCGGGAATGGCATTTTGCTCATGAATAATTGTAGGAATTCGTGCTAGTCTGGCTGCCAAAACTACCGGGCCTGCCACATATCCGCCTGTCCCCACCACCACATCAGGCCGGAAAGCAGCCAAAATTTTTCTTGCCTCTCTCACTCCTTTGGCCGCCAGCAAAGCTGTCCGCACCAAGCGTAGGGAAAGACGCCGCTCAAGGCCGATAACCGGGATTGTTTCCAAGGCAAAACCGGCTTGGGGTACAATCTCTTTTTCCATCCCGCGTTCTGTGCCGACAAATAAGACTTCCGCTTTTTCCTGCCGGCGAAGATAGCGGGCCAAGGCTAAAGCAGGATAGATATGACCACCTGTGCCGCCCCCGGCAAATAAAACTCGCATCTGCCTACCCCCTACCTGGTGTATTTAGAAATATTAAGTAAAATACCAATACTGCACAAAGTAAAGAATAAGGAGGAACCACCGGAACTAATGAGCGGCAAATTTATACCTGTCACCGGAATGGAGCCGGTAACCACACCAATATTCATTAATGTCTGCAAACCAATCATGCCGGTAATCCCTGTAGCTAAAAGGCTTCCATACGCATCAGGTGCCGACAGAGCAATTTTAAAGCCACGCCAAAACAAAAGGAAAAATAAGATTAAAACACTGCTGGTGCCAATGAAACCTAGTTCCTCGCCAATGACGGCGAAAATAAAATCACTATGCGGTTCAGGCAAATAATACATTTTTTGCCTGCCGTGTCCTAAACCCACCCCAAAAAGTCCGCCGGGCCCAATGGCATATAAGGACTGAATAATTTGATAACCTGTATCCAAGGGATCCGCCCAAGGATCACGAAAAGAAAGTAAACGCCTGAGGCGGTAAGGCTCACTTAACATTAAATAAACCATCAGCGGCACGGCACAAAGAGCAACCCCAAAAACATGCTGTATTTTCATTCCGGCCACAAAAACAACAATCATAATTGTTCCGGCCAAAACGACAGCCGTCCCCAAATCAGGCTGTTTCAAAATGACGAGAAAAAAGATGCCCATGACAGCCAGAACAGGTAGTGGACCCTGAAAAAAGTTTTCTATCCGGATTTTTTTTTGGGAAAGGTAGGCGGCGGCAAACATGACCAAAGCAAGCTTTGCCATGTCGGATGGCTGCGCCGTGAGACTGCCTATGCCAATCCAGCGCTTCGCCCCGTATATTTCTACCCCTATACCTGGAATAAAGACAGCCACAAGCAGCAAAAAACTGACAAGGAGAAAAAGATTAGTCCAGCGTTTTAATTTCCAATAGCTATAATTACTAAAAAAAAGCATTCCCACCAAGCCCAGTGCTGCCCACATTACTTGTCTGCGCAGGTGAAAATATGGGTCACTGCGGTCCTGCATGACATAGTAGCTGGCACTAAAAACCATGACAACGCCAATGGCCAAGAGCGTCATCGTGCAAAAAAGGAGAATAAAATCCGCCTCTTTTTTGCGGAGATTCCGGTTTTTGCCGGTCATGTTTAATTTCCCCCCAATGCCCAGACTGCCTTTTTAAACAACTCTCCACGTTCCTCAAAATCTTGAAACATATCCCACGAAGCACAAGCCGGCGACAGCAGTACCACATCACCTTTTTGTGCCTGTTTTTGTGCCAGTCCCACAGCTTCTTCCAAACTGCTGGCCAGGGAAAAAGAAGAAAAACCTGAACTTTCAAGGGTTGCCGCCAGTCGTTTTGCTACTTGGCCGATAATTACAACATGCTTCACCCGCCCCGGCATGGCTTGTGCCAGCGGTATAAAATCCGCTCCTTTTTCGTATCCTCCGGCAATGAGTATAATGGGACGCGAAAAGGCCTCCAGTGCTTTCAAGGTTGCATCAACATTGGTGCCTTTAGAATCATTAATGTAATCCACCCCATTAAATGTACGCACAAATTCCAAACGATGGGCAACACCGGGGAAAGTTTTGAGCACCTTGGCAATCACCTGCTGGTCGACTCCCCCCAACCAAGCCAAAAGGGCTGCTGCCAAAGCATTTTCCACATTATGTGCTCCCAACATGGCCAATTCTTCCGCTGGACAAACAGCAACTTCCTGCTCTTGGTCGCGCAAAAAAATCATGCCGTTTTGCAGGTAGGCGCCTTGCTCCACTTTGTTTTTGCGGCTAAAGTAATAAACTTGAGAAAGCGGTCGCTTGCGTAAAGCGTAAGTTTCGGGATCATCCGCATTAAGTACAAGCACATCTTCCCGGCGCTGGTTGGCAAAAATTTTTGCCTTTGCTTCACGGTATACTTCCATACTGCCATGATGATCAAGATGGTCAGGGGTAACGTTTAAAATAGCTGCCAGCTGGGGACGAAAATTTTCTGTGCCTTCCAGTTGAAAACTGCTTAGTTCAGCTACAATTAGATCTTGCGGCCCGTCTTTGCCAACCACTGCCGACAGCGGTAAACCAATATTACCCGCCACAAATGTTTTTTTCCCTGCAGCTTTAAAGATTTCCCCGGTCAGTGTAGTGGTGGTGGTTTTGCCGTTGGTGCCGGTAATAGCCACCAGTTTCCCTTGTAAATGCCAAAAGGCATGCTCCACCTCTGTAATCACCGGAATCCCGGCGGCAAGGGCATTTTGCAGTAGCGGCAAATCCGGCGGCACTCCCGGGTTTTTAATCACTAAAACTGTCTCCCGGTCCACCAACTGCGGTGGATGTCCGCCGCCGACAAAGCGTACTTCCGGATGTGCTTTTAAAAATGCAAGTTCTTCGGGATCTAACTGCGATAACTCACGCCGCTCATTGACGACAATTTTAGCACCTTCCTGCAACAGAAGGCGCACGCTGGCCATGCCGCTGCGCGCCAAGCCGATTACCAGCACTTTTTTCCCTTGTAAATTCATAGTCTACTCCCTTTCTCCCTGAAAACTAAAGCGCGCCAAGTTGCAGCAATCCAATGACGGCAAAAATAAAACCTACTGCCCAAAATCCTGTCACCACGCGCCATTCACTGTGGCCACCCAATTCATAATGATGATGCAGGGGGCTCATGCGAAAAACGCGTTTGCCTGTGCTCTGATAAACAATCACCTGAATGATCACGGAAAAGGCTTCAATGACAAAAACCCCGCCAATAATCAGTAAATACAACTCTGTTTTCGTCAATACTGCCAGGGCGGACAAAGCACCGCCCAAAGCCAAAGAGCCCACATCGCCCATAAATACCCGGGCCGGATGCAGGTTAAAAACTAAAAAAGCAAATACCGCTCCAATCATAGCGGCACTGAAGTAAGAGAGAGAAACCGGACCAAATTTAAAGGCAATTAAGAGATAAGAAAGCAGAGCGAGAATGGCTGTGCCCCCGGCCAATCCGTCAACACCATCCGTAAGATTAACGGCATTGGTATAACCTAAAATAAAGAACAACAAAAATACAATATAGAGCGGACCTAAAGCAAAGGAAAAATTGGTAAAAGGAACAGTAAGCACGGTACTGGCCTGGCCGGACGCTATCCAGCCCAGATAAAACAAAATACCCACAATGATTTGCCCGATAATCTTACTGCGCGCCTTTAAACCCAGCGATTTTTTACGGGCAACTTTTAAAAAGTCATCAATAAAACCGATAAGGCCATTGCCCAAGACCATAAACATGGCCAAGTACAAGTTTGCATCTTTAGGCGCAAAAAGCAGTACAACCGGTAAAAAAGCCAAAAGAAAAATCATACCGCCCATGGTGGGAGTACCGGCTTTTTTAAAATGTTTGCGTGGTCCTTCCTCCCGAATCTGCTGTCCTAAAGCCAGTTTTTTTACCAGACTGATAAAAATAGGTGCAATGATAATGCCGATTAAAAAAGCTAAAACTGCTGTTTGTACTAATTGTCGATTCATTCTGCTCCCCTCCGCAGGGCGTATAGCACTTCTTCCATCTTCATGCCCCGAGACCCTTTCAGTAAAATCCAGTCATTTTTTTCCGCCAGCCGCTTAAGTAAAGCAGCGGCCTGTACATGCGTATCACAGTAAAAAATAGCTTCTCCAGGCATGCCGGCAGCTTTTGCTCCCTGGGCAATCCAGCGGGCGCGGCTACCCATAACCACCAAAGCTTTTAAGCCGCTTTGGGCCGCCAGCCGGCCAACCTGGAGATGTCCTTCCTTTTCCAGGTTCCCCAACTCCAACATATCGCCTAAGACAGCAATTTTCCCTGCCCCTTGTGACAGTTCCTGTAAGACATCTAAAGCTGCTGCCATCGATGTAGGACTGGCGTTATAAGCATCATTAATTATATTATATCCCTGCGGCAGTGTAACTGTTTCCAGGCGCATGGCACTAAAAGCCACGTTTTTTAAACCGCCTGTAATTTCAGCGTCGGTCAATTGTAAATACCGTCCCACAGCAACTGCCGCCATGAGGTTATAAATATTATGTTTTCCCGGCAAGGGAGGCTCAAGCCAGAGGTCTGGGTAGTTTTTCTGACTAAGACAAATTTGCTTCTCGCCGTTTTTCACCGTTTCAGCACGGCAGCGGATGGTTGCCGCTGGCGAAAAACCAAAAGTTACATGCGGGCATTTTAGTTTTTGCACGTAATTTTCCAGGAGAGGTTCATCACCATTGACAATTGCCACCCCGTCAGCGGGTAACTGCTCAAGCAATTCGCATTTTGCCCGGGCAATACCTTCGCGGCTGCCCAGTGTCTCCAGGTGTGATTCGCCAATATTGGTGATCACACCGATTGATGGTTGGGCCAGGCCGGCAAGAAATTTAATTTCGCCAAAGCCGCTCATCCCCATTTCGAAAACGGCTGCTTCTATACTTGAATCCAGGCGCAAAAGCATCAGCGGCAAACCAATTTCGTTATTCAAATTTCCTTCTGTTTTTAAAGTTTTAAAACGGGCGGACAGGACGGCGGCAATTAAATCTTTCGTGGTTGTTTTACCTACCGACCCGGTAACCCCCACTACAGGCAGATTAAATTTTTGCCTGTAGATGGCGGCAAGCTCCTGCAGCGCCACAAGGGGATCGGGGACAGAGATAACAAAAAAGTTTGGCGGAATTTCCACCGCTTTATTTTCCCGCACGAAGCAACCTATGGCACCATTTTGTGCCGCTTGTGCGATAAACTTGTGTCCATCTGTATGTTCACCGGCTAAAGGAACAAAAAAATCACCCGGGCCCACTTGCCGGGAGTCAATGACAAACCGGCGAATCCATTTATCCTCCGGGCCCTCGGCAATAATTTTCCCTTTCACAGCCGCGGCCACCGCCCTGCAGTTCATTTCCATTTACGTTCGTCTCCTCTGTAATAATTCCCGCACTACTTGTCGATCATCAAAAGGAATTGCGTAATCGCGAAAAATTTGCTGTGTCTCATGTCCTTTTCCGGCAATAACCACTACATCATTTTTGCGGGCCAGGTTTAAAGCATGGGAAATGGCTTCTCTACGATCCGGCAACACAACATATTGCTCTTTACTCATTTCTTTCTCTAAACCGGGCAGGATTTCCTGGATAATCTGCCATTCATCTTCTCCGCGGGGATTGTCAGATGTCACCACACAGTAATCGCTATACATGCCCGCCACTTCTCCCATCAGCGGCCGCTTACTGCGATCACGTTCTCCGCCGCAACCAAAGACGGTGATTACTTTAGCTTGCGCAAACTCGCGCACAGCTCGCAAAATATTCTCCAAACCGTCAGGGGTATGAGCATAATCTACAATGACGGTAAAATCCTGTCCGGCATCAACAAGTTCAAAACGCCCGGGAATACCCGGTATTTCCTCCAGCACAGCTTTAATATGCCCAAGCCCCAAACCTTCCAAAAGCCCCACCGCCACAGCAGCAAGTGAATTATATACCGAAAAAAGTCCTGTCATTTTCAACTGTATAGTCAACCCGCCCACAGGAGTGTCTAAACGGTAGCGCACACCGTCTTGCATGACGCGTACATTGGAAGCGCGAACATGGCAGTGAGGGGATAGCCCGTAAAGTAGCACTTCCGCCGGTGTCTGGTCGGCCAAATGCTGCCAGTGCAAATCGTCACCATTAATGACTGCACGGCGCAAACGCTTGCCTTTGACAGGCATGGAACCTAACCAGGCAAAAAGTTTACTCTTACTTTCCAAGTAATGTGCAAAAGTTTCATGAAAATCAAGGTGATCTTCTGTTATATTTGTTAGCACCACAGTATCAAAATCACAGCCTATCGTTCGCCCCCACGCCAAAGCATGGGAAGATACCTCCATGGTGACGTGAGTGACTCCGGCTTCCAGCATTTTGTGCAGGTAATATTGCAAATCGGATGCTTCCGGCGTTGTAGCGAAAGCAGGGTATTCCCGGCCCCGGATGTGATAGCTGATAGTCCCAATAAGCCCGGTGGCTGCTCCGGCGCTTTTCAACAAGGCATCAATCAAGTAAGTTGTGGTGGTTTTGCCGTTGGTGCCGGTAACACCGGTCAAAACTAAATTTTTTGCAGGATAATCATAAAAATTTGCTGACAGCAATGCCAATGCCAACCGTGTATTAGGCACACGTACAACTGTGGCTTTGCCGGCCGGCAAACCATCTAGATCCGTAACAATGGCACAAGCTCCGGCAGCCACAGCTTCTGCCACATACCGCTTGCCATGGGTGCGAGTGCCCGGGAGGCAAACAAAGATATTGCCTGGACGAACACGGGATGAATGGTAACAAATTCCCGTCACTTGGCGGTCCAAGGGGCCCCGGACTTCGGCGTGCAGCAAACAGCCGACCAATTGGGCAAGCGTTTTCATCCTGCTATTATACCCCCTTGTACGCTTTGTCACACCTTCAACAATAACTTCTTTCCTCTACCATCTAACCTTTTGCTTTAAGGGGCATCTTCCGCCTGCTCCTGTCCAGGCACGGCAAGTTCTACGTTAATAACCGTATCTTTTTTCACTTTGGCCTGCGGCTCCGGCTCTTGCCGGATAATGACACCGGATCCGCTGCTATTAATTTTTAACCCCAACCAGTTAAGAATTTCCGTTGCTTCCCGCAAAGTTTTGCCTTGCAAATCAGGCACCACAATTTCTTCTTCTGTGTTTTCTGGTCCCAAGTATACTAAAACTTCCGTTTGTAGCGGGACCCTGGCCCCGCCTTTAGGCGTCTGATTCAAAATTTCATTGCCTTGCCCAATATAGCGCACCAGTAAACCTGCTTCTTCCAATAAGCTAATGGTATGATCATCCAAGGGGAGACCAATTAAATTAGGCACTTCCACAATTTTGGGTACTGTTTCCGTGGCCACGGTGGAAGGGGGAATTTCCATGTACTGCAAAATACTTTCCATCATGCGCTTATACATGGGCGCAGCCACTTGCGATCCCCACTGGGGACCTACCTGGGGAGCATCAACGGCAATATAAAGCAAAATCTTTGGATCTTCCACCGGGACAAAACCAATATAAGACAAAATATATTGCCCGTCTATATAACGACCGCCAGGACCCACCTTTTGCGCCGTTCCGGTTTTGCCGCCCATGCGGTATCCTTCCATGTACGCCGTTTTACCACTGCCGTCCGTTACCACCAATTCCATAATTCGTTTTACTTCTTCGGAAGTCTCTGCGGATATTACACGCCGCAATACATGCGGCTCGTTCCTTTGTACATTACCCTCATGGTCCCGCATTTCTTTTACCACATAAGGCTTCAGCAGGTAACCGCCGTTGATCATGGCGGCTACAGCCACCGCTTGCTGAATGGGAGTAACAGATACACCCTGCCCAAAACTTGTGGTGGCAGCTTCCACAGGACCGTATTGCTGAGGTGAAAATAAAATACCGGTTCCTTCACCAATGATGTCAATGCCGGTTTTCTGTCCAAAACCAAAAGCTTTTACATACTCCATAAGCTTGTCGGCCCCAATACGGTTGCCCAGCTCAATAAAGCCGGGGTTACAGGAACCAAGTACTACTTCTGTAAAAGTAATGGGACCATGGCCGCCGCGCCCCCGGGTCCAACAACCAATGGAAGTACCGGCAACTTTAGCATAACCAGTACAAAAAAATCCTTCATCAGCACGAAAATGTCCTTCCTCAATGGCCGCTGCCAGCGTAACCAGTTTAAAAGTTGAACCGGGCTCAAAGGTATTGGTAATAGGGGTGAGTTTCCAGTTCTCCGGCGGGTAATCGGCATAATTGTTGGGATCAAAATCCGGTTTACCGGCAATGCCTAGTATCTCACCTGTCTGCGGGTCCATGGCAATGGCATAGATACCCAGGGGCTCTGATTCCAGCATCACCCGCTCCATTTCCCGCTCCATAATAAACTGAATATTCTGATCAATGGTTAAAATCAAATCTGTTCCTTCGATGGGCGGAATAAATTTTTCCACTCCCTGGGGTACTTTCTTTCCTTTGCCGTCCGTCTGCATTTCAATCCGCCCATCCTGCCCGGCCAACACCGATTCATATTGATTTTCCAAGCCTGCCAAACCCTCATCAATACCAACAAACCCAAGCAACTGTGAAGCCAACTTTTTATGGGGATAGTAGCGTTTAGGCTCGGGAGCAAAATAAATACCTTCCAGGTCCAGTTTGCGGATTTCCTGAGCAATTTCCTCGTCCAATTGTCTTTTAAGATAAACAGAATCTACCTGTCGACTTAATAAGTCTAAAATCCGCTCTTCCTCCATGGCCAAAATGGGGGCCAGCTGCCGGGCCACACTCGCTTTATCTTCAATTTGCCGTGGACGTGCCAAAATACTGAGAGAACTGGCGCTGCCTGCCAATAAATTTCCGTTACGATCAAAAATATCTCCCCGCTGTGCACGCGCCGGGTTAGCTCGTGTCCATTGTTCCCAGGCTCTTTCCTGCAACTCCGGTCCTTTGATCAATTGTACCCAAACGAGACGGAGGATTAATGCAAAAACTGCTGCTACCATACAAAAGAAAAGGAAGATTAGTCTCCTTTTCACAGTGATATTCGAGATCGTTTGCCTGCTCAAAGCTAACCCTCCCAGGATTTAAACCATATAAAGTTTCTGTGTTTCCACTTTCTCTTTAATCTTCCGGTGCTCCATAGGAAAGAATAATTAATTGGTCACGTTTAGGATATTGCATTCCCAATTCATATGCCTTTTGTTCTAAACGTTCAGGTGTACGTAAAGCTGCTATTTCTAGTTTTAAATGTTGTGCTTCTTCCTGCAAGACTTGTAGTTCAGCCCTAGCCTGCTCAACCTGTCTTGTCATTTCAACCGTTTTGATGGCATGGGCAACGACAATAATCGCCATAATTGCACAAACAAAAACTGCCGCCAGCATTTTAATTTTTAGAGATACGCTTATTGCTTGAACCTGTTTGCGGGCTTTTGTCTTAAATTCCGGTTGAAATTGTGACGGTTGCCATGCATGGCTACTTTTTTTTGCTACTAACAACTTTATTCACCTTTCCCCTCATTTAGAACTTTCATTGCCGCACGCAATTTAGCGCTGCGTGCCCGCGGGTTTTCTTTTATTTCCTGCATACTAGCCTGCAGCGGCCTTTTTGTCAGGATCTTGATTTCCGGTTTTTGCCCGCAGGCACACTGGGGCAAACCCGGCGGACACACACAGCCGGCCGCCGCATTTTGCAGTATTTTTTTTACAATCCGATCTTCCAGGGAGTGAAAAGTAATTACTGCCAGCCTTCCTCCCGGCCGTAGCGCTTTAATGGCAGTTTGCAAACCTTTTTCCAAAACATTTAATTCATCATTAACGGCGATGCGCAAAGCCTGAAACGTACGCCGCGCCGGGTGTGGACCGCGGCGTCTTGCTTTGGCCGGAATGGCAGCTTTAATAATTTCCACCAGTTGGCCGGTGGTTTCGATGGGCCCTTGTGTTTCCCGCCTGTGAACAATAAATTCTGCGATACGTTTCGCCCACAATTCCTCCCCAAAATCGCGAATAATCCTGGCCAGCGATTTTGCATCTAATTTATTGACCAAATCGGCAGCAGTAATTTTATCGTTTTGATTCATCCGCATATCCAAACGGCTGTCCGCTTGATAGGAAAAACCTCTTTCACTTTCATCCAGTTGGTGACTGGAAACACCGATATCAAAAAGGATGCCGTCCACAGCCTCCACGCCCAATTCAGCCAAAATTTTGTCAAGTTCGGAGAAATTACGCTGCACAAAAGTTATGGCATGGGCATACTGGCGCAAGTTGGACGCTGCCGCTTGCAAAGCGTTACTATCCTGGTCAATGGCAATGAGGCGGCCCCCCGGCAAAATTTTTTTTAAAATTTCGCGGCTGTGCCCGCCTCCACCGACAGTTCCATCCACAAATATTTCTCCCGGCTGCGGTGCTAACACAGCCAGTGTCTCTTCGAGCAGGACAGGCTTGTGAGCAAATTGCATGTTGTACACATCCTTATCTAGCGGTTTTTCCGCTTCTTATCCCCCTTGAATTACAGCTCTATATCTATCATTTTTTCCGCAATACTTTCAAAAGATAATCCAGTCTCTTCACTATATTGCTTCCAAACTTCCTGACTCCAAATCTCTACCCGGTTGGAAACACCAATCACAACTACATCTTTTTTTAATTTGGCATGTTCACGTAAATTATTTGGGATTAAAATTCGCCCTTGTTTATCCAACTCGCATTCTGCTGCCCCGGAAAAGAAAAAGCGCATAAAGGCCCGGGCGTCAGAACGGGTAAAGGGCAGTGCTTTTAATTTTTGTTCAAGTTGTGTCCATTCGGAAAGCGGATATACGAAAAGGCAGTTATCCAGGCCACGGGTAATGACAAAGCGCTCGCCCAGCCCTTCACGAAACTTGGCCGGCATGATCATGCGCCCTTTAGCATCAAGCACATGTTGATACTCCCCCATGAACATGGACTTCCCACCCCTTTCGTATACAACTCCCCACTTCCCACCACTTTTACCCACTTTCGACTACAATTCCACGATTATTTGTAATTTCCTGCTTACCGGCCCAAAATATTTTATAAAAACTTAACTTTTTTTTAAGAAAAAAAAGAAAGCCCCTTGGGCTTTCCCATATTCAGACAGTTAAATATTCAAATTTTTCTTTTTTCAGCAGTAAAGATGTAATCACACGCTCACCGCATCTTGGACACAAATTTTCTGTTTCTCCCGCCGGAGGCCGCTGGGCCAACCCCTGCAAGCCGCATCCCAGACATAAAAACTCCACCTTGCCGTCAAAAGCTTCCATCTGCGCCTCCTTCTTGTTTTGGGTTACAAAATCACACCCTCCGGTGCCTACTTACCATTTTCCTGCTTTTAAAAAGCGGCTGCTACCATTGTATGCTAAAACCTAATTTGTCAATGCCTGTACGCATTTTAAAAATTACGCGGTTTGCAGATTATTTCACGCACTCGCCCCTCAAAAAAATCTTTGGCATGGGCGGGGCGGACCACCAAAGCCGTATCGGCGCCACGACCGGAGCCACCGATGGCAATAATATCTTTGCCGTAGGGAATCATACCGGCGTCTAAAGCCATGGAGGCGATTTCCACTCCCACCTTGACGCCCTGTCCCAACATGCGCAAGGTATGGGCAATAATGCCGGCTGGATAGGTGCCACCAAATTTATTTTCTACCCCGCGATCTACTCCACCAAGTAAATGAGTGGTCGTTAAAACCTTCACACCTGCTTTTATTAGCTCCTCTCTTACTTCCGGAGGCATTTCCTGTTCACCGGGTTTGGCAAAACCGGTATGGTGAGTGACACAGACCACGGCATGTGCCGGCACCAGCTTTAGCAGTTTGCGTACAGTTTCTCCCGTATTGGAGGCCACCACAAAATGCTCAATACCCAGCTCTTCTGCCCTTTTTACTGCCAGTTTTAACGTCATCTCAGTATTGGCCGAGCCTTTTTTCTCAAATAACATTTACACCCTCCTTAGAAAGTTATCACAGGGTAGTGGAAATTTAGCTACACCAACGCGTTGTTAGTGTAGCTCATTTTTTCCTGCATCATCCATTATAGTATTTTTTTCAGTAAAAAACTACTCCTCAAGATGGCCTCACGCCCGTATTACAATAATTCTTTCACCAGGGTACGAAGTGTATCGGCATTTAGCGGTCCATATTGCACATGGCGGATCACACCTTGGCGATCCAACAGAAAAGTTTTCGGAATCGAATACGCCTCATAAAGAATACCGGCTCGCCAATCTTCATCAATTAGCACCGGAAAAGTGTAATCATGCCGGCGCATAAAAGCGGCTGTTTCCGCCGGGCTGTCGCTAATGTTAACAGCCAAAATCATGAAACCTTCACTATGTAATTCAGAGTAAACTTGTTGCATATCCGGCATCTCGGCCCGGCAGTAAGGGCAACTAAGGGCCCAAAAATTTAACATGACAACTTTTCCTCTTTGTTCTGCCAAACTAACCTCATTGCCATCCAGATCCTTAAGGATAAAATCAGGAGCTCGCATTCCTACTTCCAGCCCCACCGGCAAAGCTTGCACAGAATCCTGTGCTAAATTATTTGCCTTTTGGCTAAACTGCTTCTGCAAAAGGAAGATGGCCGCAACCACAATTAAAACTGTAATGCTAAGGGGTAAAAACTTTTTCATGCAACCACCTCTTTTTACCATATTAGACCAAAAAAGACAAGTATACCTAAAACTATCATAAAATAACCGAATACCCGCTGCACATCGGGCAGAAGCTGGTAATGGCGCGCCAGCAAGCGATGCAAATGCTCCACTAAAAAAGCCGCCAATAGAAACGGTATGGCCATACCCAAGGCAAAAGCCGCAAATAAAGCAACACCGCCGCCTGTGGCTGCCGCATAGGCAATCATTGCCCCCAAGACCGGACCAATACAAGGCGTCCAGCCGGCAGCAAATGTTACTCCCATTAAAAGTGACGCTCCGGGGCCTGCCGCCCGCGGGCGGTATTGCACACGTCGCTCCATGTTAAGAAAAGCAAAAGATAAGATCCCGGCCAGGTGTAAACCAAAAAGTAAAATTAAAACTCCGGCAATGCGTTGTACAATGGCCTGATATGGAGCAAAAAAACCGCCAAACCAACTGGCCGCAAGGCCTAAAAGGACAAACACGGCACTAAAACCTACCACAAAATTCAAACTGTTAAAAAGTATCCGATTCTTTTGCTGTTTTGCCTGTTGTGTACCGTTTACCGATCCGGTTAAAAGACCAAGATAGGCCGGTAAAAGGGGTAAATGGCAGGGGGAAAAAAAAGTAACAATTCCGGCGCCAAAGGCAGTAATCACCGACAAACTTTCCTGCTGCATAAAATACCTCCTCGGGGTATTTTGTTTTTTGGTACTAATTATGAACAAAAATATGCTGTATTGTCAACAGCATATTTCAATCTTCACATTAAATTCATATTTTTCCTAGCTGATATATTTCCCCAACAAATTCATAAGCTCGTCGACAAAATCCATATCCTGTTGCTCCTCCACGGCAGCTTCCAGGCAGCTTCTAAAATGCGTCTGGAAAACCATCGTTCCCACTTTATTGATTGCTGCTTTCACGGCGGCCACTTGCATTAAAATTTCCGCGCAATTCTGGCCTTCCTCAATCATTTTCTTAATCCCTTTTACCTGACCTTCAATCCGGTTTAGCCTGTTAATTAATTGGCGACGCTTTTCGTCCATTTTCACACCCCTTTGTCCTCTATTATCGTACCGCCCAGAGCCCCGATCATACAAATTTTCACTTTTTTACGCATTTTTACATAAAGAAAAACCCCACCATGCCGTGGTCCGTTAGTTTTGAACTGCTCTCTCTACAGGTGGGTGTCCTCCTGAATGCTTTACATGTCCTCGTGAGCAAAGGCATATGTGCCACATTCAGAGCCCGGACTCCCTTTTCATAAGTGTTAGCTCAAAACTTTTAACGGCTGACACAAACATAGCAGGGTTTATAAACATATTGCTTTTGTACGTTAATTATAGCAAGGATTTTTCCGACAAGCAAGTGGAAGATCCCAACATATAAAGCGGCATATTTCCATAAACATGTACTAAGAAAAGAAAGGTTGTGATACGATGACATTTGAAGCCCTTACAACCATTGTTGTGCTTGCCGTAATTGTCGAATTTACCACGGAAATTGTCAAATCTATCTTTCCTTCAGTACGCTCACGTTACAGCCGTGTCATTGCCGTCCTTTTAGGTATGATCCTTTGTGTCAGTACCAAAAACGGCCTGATGGAGATTTTCGGTATTACCTCACCTTTACCGGTTCTTGACTACCTTTTAACCGGCGTAATTATTTCCCGCGGCTCCAACATCCTCCATGACCTGGTATCAAAACTAAAATTATCCTCATAAACTATGCTTTTTGCGGTTTAACCGTCTGGATATGGAGCTCTTTTAATTGTTCTTTCGTCACTGTAGAAGGAGCAGAAGTCAGCAAACAAGTGGCGCTGGCTGTCTTGGGGAAAGCAATCACATCGCGGATAGAATCCCTGCCCGCCATAAGCATGATGAGGCGGTCAAGACCAAAGGCAATGCCACCGTGTGGCGGGGTGCCGTATTCAAAAGCTTCCATTAAAAAGCCAAACTGCTCTCGAATACTTTCTGCGGTAAAGCCAAGAAGCTTAAACATTTTTTCCTGTATATCCCGCCTATAAATCCGCAAACTGCCTCCACCCAATTCCACACCGTTTAAAACTAAATCGTAAGCTTTTGCCAAAACATTCTGTGGTTTGCTTTCTAAAATCGCCAAATCCTCATCGCGCGGCGATGTAAAAGGATGGTGGTTGGCCACATAACGTCCTTCATCCTCATCATAATAAAGCAGAGGAAAATCGACAACCCATAAAAAATTACGTTTTGTTTTATCAATTAGCTGCAGGCGTTTACCCAAGTGCAGGCGCAATTCACCTAAAGCCTGATAAGCCACTTCCGGTTTATCGGCAATAAACAATAATAAATCATTAGGTTCACCCTCTAAAATTTCTACAATGCGTTTTAGAGTTTCTTCATCAAAAAATTTGGCAATGGGTGAACGGACGCCATTTTCTTCTACGTACATATAAGCCAAACCTTTGGCTTTAAACTGTGCCACATAAGCCGTCAGTTCATCAACTTCCCGCCGGCTGAAACCTCCACATCCCTTGGCGTTTATCCCTTTTACCACCCCGCCGCCGGCCACTGCTTGTTGAAAAACTTTAAAACCACAATCTTTCACTACTGCGGAAATATCTTTTAATTCCAAACCAAAGCGGGTATCCGGTTTATCGGAACCAAAACGCTCCATGGCTTCCCGGTAAGATATGCGCGGGAAAGGAAGGGAAAGATTTTCTCCCAGGGCGCCGGCAAAAACATGGGCCAGCATTTTTTCCACCAGCTCGATAATCATTTCCTGGTTGCAAAAAGACAGCTCAATATCAATTTGCGTAAATTCAGGCTGCCGGTCTGCACGCAAATCTTCATCGCGGAAACAACGGGCGATTTGGAAGTAACGCTCTACACCGGCAACCATCAACAACTGCTTAAAAAGCTGCGGCGACTGCGGCAAAGCGTAAAAGTTGCCCGGATTGACACGGCTTGGTACCAGGTAATCCCTCGCTCCTTCCGGCGTACTGCGAGTCAGCATGGGTGTTTCAATTTCCAAAAAGCCTTCCTGATCTAAAAACTGCCGCACCAACTGGGTTACCCGGTGACGCAGCATTAAATTTTGTAACATCTCCGGCCGCCGCAGATCCAAGTACCGGTATTTCAGCCGCACGTTTTCTTCCACATCTATGCCGTCTTCAATATAGAAAGGCGGCGTTTTTGCTTTGTTTAAAATGGTCAGCGCTTCCGCGTGCACTTCGATTTCACCGGTTTTTAATTTCGGATTAATCGCCTCCGGATCACGGGCCACAACTTTGCCCCGCACACTCAACACAAATTCACTGCGGATACTCTCAGCCAGGGCAAACATTTCCTCATCTTGTTCATAATTAAACACAACCTGCACCAAACCGCTGCGGTCACGGAGATCGACAAAAATCAATTTACCGTGATCACGGCGGCGCTGTACCCATCCGTTTAATGTTACCGTTTGCCCAATATGTTCTTTACGAAGCTCTCCACAATAAATCGTACGTATTTCCATTTATTCTGCCCCCCTCAGCAAACCAGCCAAGTGTGCTGCCAGCTCCTTTAACGAAACTACTTCCTGGGAACCGGCTTGCATATCCCTGACTGTAGCCTGTCCATTTTTCAGTTCTTCATCACCTAAAATAATCACGTATTTTATACCTTTTCTGCCGGCAAATTTTAGCTGAGCCTTTAAACTTCTTCCTAAATAATCTTTATCGACAGCCAATCCTGCTTCCCGCAGCTGCATGGTAACCTTTAAAGCTTCCGCCTCCGGCACGCCGGCTGTGGCCACGAAAATATCAGGCACATCCGGTGCTTTCCTGGATATACCTTCCGCCTCCAGTGCTGCCAGCACCCGTTCTATACCCAAGGCAAAACCAATGCCGGGAATATCTGGACCGCCGATGGTTGCCAATAAGTTGTCATAACGGCCACCGCCGCAAATGGAACTTTGCGCCCCTAAGGCCGGCGAAATAATTTCAAAGGCTGTTTTGGTGTAATAATCCAAACCTCGTACTAAACGCGGATTTACCACATATTCTTGCCCCAAGGCATCCAAAGCCTGCTTAACTTGCGCAAAATGGGCGGCACATTCCGCACAAAGTGCCCCGGTTAAAAGCGGCACATCCTGCACCAGTTCTTTGCACTTTTCATTTTTACAATCTAAAATCCTTAAGGGATTTTTTTCATAGCGTTCCGCACAATCAGAGCAAAGTTTAGGAACCCGCTCCTTGAGTGCTTCCTGCAATTGCTGCCTGTAAGCTTGTCGACACCGGGGACAACCCACACTGTTTATTTCCAGCGTAAACTCCTTTAAGCCCAGTGCTTGGAAAAAGAACACCGGTAGCATGATGACTTCCGCATCGACTGTAGGTTCCTTTGTACCAAACACTTCTACGCCAAACTGATGAAATTGCCGGTACCGGCCGGCTTGGGGCCGGTCGTAACGAAACATGGGCCCCAGATAATACACCTTAATGGGCTGCGCCTCACCTTGCATTTTATGTTCTAAATAAGCTCTGGCCACGGAAGCCGTTCCTTCCGGCCGCAAGGTAAGCGAACGTTTCCCCCGATCCAAAAAGGTATACATTTCCTTTGCAACAATATCCGTTGTTTCCCCTACACCACGCTGAAACAATTCTGTATGCTCAAAAATAGGCGTGCGAATCTCACTATACCCAAACAGCTTACATACTTCCCGCACTTTCGCTTCAAACATCTGCCACTGGGGCACTTCAGACGGTAAAATATCTTTAGTCCCCCGCGGCGCTTTTATGCTCAAACAGACCGCCTCCTTTAGAAAAAAACCCCCTTTCCGGGGAGTCAAAACATGCCAAGTCTTTTTTCATTCTAGCCAATCAAAAAGCCCTTGTCAACGTTTCGCAACCAGGCTTAATAAAGGTTTATCTCTCACCATGTAGAACTTAAATAACAATCCAGCCAGTATACTTTGGCTGTTGGCAGATATATTCTTGTTGTACCAAAAATAGCACTTTGGCGGAATTCACTACGGACCTGCAGGGAGGGGAAAGCAATGAAGTTAATCTCTTGGAATGTAAATGGTTTGCGTGCATGCATCAAAAAAGGTTTTTGGGAATTTTTTCAGCAAGCCGGCAGCGATATTTTTTGCATTCAAGAAACTAAATTACAACAAGGCCAAATTGAGCTGGATCTGGAAGGCTATGAACAATACTGGAACTATGCCGAGAAAAAAGGATATTCGGGCACAGCCGTTTTTACCAAACATTCTCCTATTTCTGTGACGTACGGTCTCGGCCAGGAAGAACATGACCAGGAAGGTCGCATTATTACCTTGGAATTTGCCGCATTTTACCTGGTGAATGTTTATACACCCAACTCACAAAGAGGTTTGGTACGACTCCCTTATAGAATACAGTGGGAAAAAGCTTTCCGGGCTTACTTAAAAAAACTGGATGCCAAGAAACCTGTCATTGTGTGTGGAGATCTTAATGTAGCCCATAAAGAAATCGACCTAAAAAACCCTGACACCAATCGCAAAAATGCCGGCTTTACCGATGAGGAAAGAGCCGAATTTACTTTACTTTTAGAACAAGGTTTTATTGATACTTTCCGTTATTTTTACCCCGACCAAAAAGATGCTTACACCTGGTGGTCATATTTCCGCAACTCCCGTGAACGCAATATTGGCTGGAGAATAGACTACTTCCTGGTCTCGGAAAGAATCAAAGAGAAACTGGTTGATGCACAAATTCTTTCCGAAGTTATGGGCAGTGACCACTGCCCGGTAGTTCTTTTACTCAAAGACATCACGAATTGCTGATTCCATCACCTTTCTTTTTACCTGGCGGCTAACCAAACCCCGGGTTTCTTCATTGTCTCTTTGGGACTTTACATCTAAACTCCTCTCGCGTTATAAAATGTCAGTCCCTTCTTTTGCAGTTTTTCCTCCCAGAGATATTTTAAAATTGCTAACTCTTCACTATAATCTGTTTTCGTTTCATCTTTATCATACTGCAGGGTCTCAAGTACCCGGATGGTAAAACGGACCTCTCCATATTTTTTCCAGTCCTGCTGCAGCTCTTTATTGGGGTGATTACCAAAATTTAATTTAAATTTTGTACTGTTTAGAGTCCCCTTGAGATCCTGCGTCCCTTCAAGATAGCATTTATCCTTTGTGGGAGACAGAATCATAAACACACCCATTTCCGGCTTCATTTGCTTATACCATGCCTTCAGTTCTTTGCGCCGGTCCATTTTAATACCCCATTTCTTTTAGGATTCTGGAAAGGGTGCGGAGACGTTCTCCCAACAGCTCCCCGTCTTCATTGAGTACTTGCTGAAACAGTTTGATATCTTCATCAATTTTTTCATTGTCTACACAGACGGAAACCGTCATGGCATCTCCCTGCAGGCCGATACGGTCAATTTGAGGTTTGCCAGGGTCGTAAAATTTTTCATAACGGTAAGCATCCTGAAAATAATGTAATGTGCGGCAAATGAGAATGGCCAAGTCCAGCACACGGTGTAAGGGCAATTCTTCCGACTGGCGCGACCATTTTTCTCCTGTATGGCGCCAAACTTTGGCGGAAATCTCCACCTTGCCACGATCATTCCATTGCGCCAACCCTAAAGACAAACCTTTAGCGTCCGAATTGTAAGCATAACGACCGTCAACATGCTCGTAATTTTCAGAGACAATGACCGGTTTATGTTTTAAGGTTGTAGGTATTTTCATTAAATTTGCCCCCTCATGCTATTAGTAAGTCAGTATTTTACTAAATTACTAGTCTAGTATATGCGTTTTTTCTGTTTGCGTCAAGAGAATATTTGGCACCTCACAAGGCTTTACCCTTAAAGTAAAACTAAGAAGCAGCAGAAGTTTTTGCTTTTTTAAATGTTTTTGCAAATAATGTAAAATTGACGGCAGGAATACATTGTGGCTAGAAGAAATAAATGTAGATAAAGTTTTGCGTAGAGGAGGATGCTTGTGGCAGAGGTTTTAATTAAAACTGTCAATTTAACAAAGCGCTATGGCAATGTTGCCGTAGTTGACCAACTAAATTTGGAAGTGCGGGCAGGAGAAATTTACGGTTTTTTAGGGCCTAATGGAGCAGGAAAAACAACAACTATTCGCATGTTAACCGGTCTTTTGGATGCCTCGGAGGGTGAGGCTTATATTGCAGGCTATAATATCGCCACGGAAGCATCCCAGGCTAAAGCTTTGCTGGCTTATGTGCCGGATCAACCTAAACTTTACGGTAAGCTTTCAGCTCGGGAGTTTTTAGCTTTAATCGCTGCCCTTTACCGCATGCCAAAGGCTGTTGCCGTCCCACGGGCTGAACAGCTGCTTAAAATGTTTGGTTTATGGGAACGGGCAGATGATCTCTTGGAAGGATATTCGCATGGTATGCGTCAAAAAGTTGTTTTGGCGGCAGCACTCATTCACCAGCCCCAGGTAATTTTACTGGATGAACCTACAGTGGGCCTTGACCCGGCCAGTGCACGCCTGCTTAAAGACGTACTACAGGAAATGGCCCGTCAAGGTGCCGCCGTGTTTCTTTCCACTCACATCTTGGAAATTGCCGAGCGCATGTGCCATCGTGTGGGTATATTAAAAGAAGGCAAATTAATTGCCCAGGGCAGTCCGGAAGAACTACGGCAGCTGGTGGGTCACGCTGATGAAAGTTTAGAAGATATTTTCCTGGAACTGACAGGAGGACATGAAACGGCTGAACTGATTAAGAGCCTGGAAGGGGAGAATGAAGCATGAAAACAATTATCCCTCCGCCCTTAAAAGAGCCGCCGCCGGTTCAATCCTTCTGGCACGATTTCCGGCTGCTATTGCGGGCACAACAGCGGGTAACCTTGAATAAAATCCGGCACTGGCCTGTCAGTTACTGGATTTCGCTCTTTGGTTTGGGTATAGGTACCGCCTTCATCTTATTTTTCCTCGGTTTCTTTACTTACCGCGCCCTGGCCAGTATGGATCCTTTACAGGCCGGAGGCCTTTTAGCCATGATTTTCCTGGGTGCGCTGGCCGGTTTGATTTTCTTCGGCATAACAGCAGCTTTTGTCACACTATACATGTCGGAAGATCTGGAAATTTTATTTGTCTCACCGGTACCGGTGCGGGCAGTTTTCCTGGTTAAAACCATTGCCATTTTGAGCAGCAATTTTTTGCCTGCCTTTATCTTGATTTTTTTACCGGGCTTTTTTTACGGTCTTCTCTTTAAAGCAAGCTTTAGTTACTACCTTTTTGTGCTACTGGCTGGTTTAAGTCTATGGTTACTGGGCACCGCTGTAGCCGAGTTATTAAATCTACTTGTGATGCGTATTGTACCGCCTCATCGCAGTAGAGAAGCCATCGGCGTCATTGGTGCCGTGGCAGGGATTTTAATTGCGCTTTTATTTCAGATTCCCAACTTATTGATAAATAGTGGCGAACAAATTGATTTTACTTCCTGGTTGGCCACGCAACAGGAAATGTTGACAGCAATGAAGTATCTACCCTGGGGCTGGGCTGCACAAGCTTTAACAAACAGTATTGTGGGGAACCTGGTACCTGCCTTGGGTTGGACATTATTATTACTTTTGGCCGG
>JAAYMK010000007.1 GCA_012521405.1 Bacillota bacterium | reverse complement strand
GTGTGGAACCGCTTTTAGCGGCCGAACTGGAAAAAATAGAAGTGCAAACAGTGAAAATTCCTGTCATCGCCAATGTTTCTGCAGAATATGTTTTTTCCGCCGCAGAAATAAAAACTGCTTTAATCCGGCAGGTGAGCCGGCCGGTATTGTGGCAGGAGTCCATGGAAAAATTAATTGCCGCTGGTTTTGACCGTTTCTTGGAAATTGGTCCGGGCAAAACCCTTACCGGTTTGCTGAAAAAAATAAATCGCAAAGTATGGGTGCAGCAAGTGGAAGATTTAAAAAGCTTGGCCCGGGCCATAGAGGAGCTGAACCCCAAGGAGGGTGATAAACTTGCGTTTGGACGGTAAAGTGGCCATTGTGACAGGAGCTTCCCGCGGTATTGGCAGAGAAATTGCTGTACAACTGGCCGGTCAAGGTGCTTCTGTGGTGATAAACTACACAAAAAACAAAGAAGCGGCAGAGGAAACTCTGACCGCGGTGAAAGCGGCCGGAGGGCGGGGAATTATTGTGCAGGCGGATGTAAAAAATTTATCCGCATGTGAAAATATGGTTAAAAGTGCCCTTGAAATCTATAACAAAGTTGATATACTTGTGAATAATGCCGGCATCACCCGTGACAATTTGACCTTGCGGATGAAACCTGCTGAATGGCAGGAAGTAATTGATACCAACCTGACAGGTGCTTTTAACTGTGTTAAAGCGGTGCTACGTCCCCTTTTAAAACAAAAGTCAGGCGGGCGCATCATTAATATTGCTTCCGTGGTGGGGTTGGCCGGCAATATTGGTCAAGCCAATTATGCGGCGGCTAAAGCAGGACTCATTGGCATGACGAAAACCCTGGCCCGGGAACTGGCAGGCAGACAGATTACTGTCAATGCAGTGGCGCCAGGATTTATTGCTACGGAAATGACGGCGGTTTTAACGCCGGAAATAAAAGAAAATCTCCAGCGGCAAATCCCCCTGGGGCGCATGGGAACAACAAAGGATGTAGCATATTTGGTCGCATTTTTAGCTTCAGAACAAGCAGCATATATTACCGGGCAAGTTATTGCCGTGGACGGCGGCATGACCATGCAGTAAAAGATTAAATAAGTAATTCTTGATAAATAATACTTGCATATATCTCTATAATGAATAGATAATTAAGCTTGAGAGGAGGTGAGAGCATGGACATTTTTGAGAAAGTAAAAGGACTCATTTCTGAACAATTAAGTATGGATGAAGATGAAATTTCACTGGAAACCACTTTTGATGATCTTGATGCCGACTCCCTTGATATCGTGGAGTTGGTCATGGCCATTGAAGAGGAATTTAATCTGGATATATCCGATGAAGAAGTGGAAGAAATTAAAACCGTGGGTGATGTGGTGAGATACATAGAAGCCCACATCTAAATATATCCAGTAGAGAAGCCCTGCACTCTGCAGGGCTTCTTTAAAAATATCGGGTATGATGAAATGAGGTGAAGTGATGAAAAGACGTGTTGTCATCACCGGTCTCGGCGCCATAACGCCCATCGGCATCGGCAAAACAGAATTTTGGCAGGGTTTAATAGCAGGAAAAAACGGTATTGACCGCGTACAAAGTTTTGATGTCAGTGAATTTCCCACACAAATCGG
Source organism: Bacillota bacterium (assembly GCA_012521405.1). Classification (GTDB taxonomy): domain Bacteria; phylum Bacillota; class Dethiobacteria; order Dethiobacterales; family Dethiobacteraceae; genus JAAYSO01. Next base: position 33,934 of record JAAYMK010000007.1, on the reverse strand, counting down.
TGCCGAAGTAAAAAATTTTGATCCTGCCATGTTTTTTGACAAGAAAGAAAGTCGCCGCATGGACCGTTTTGGGCAGTTTGCCTTGGCTGCTGCCAAATTGGCTGTGGAGGATGCGGAACTTGATGTAAAGAAAATAGATAAAACACGGGCTGGAGTTTCCGTAGGTTCAGGTATCGGCGGCATTCAGACAATTCAAGAGCAAATTGAGGTGTTAAAAACAAAAGGTCCTCGCCGTGTTAGTCCTTTCCTTGTACCCATGTTAATTGCCAATATAGCTTCCGGGTATATCTCCATTGAATTTGGTTTCCAAGGACCTAACGCAACTATTGTTACTGCCTGCGCCACCGGTACTCATTCCATTGGTGAGGCTTTCAACATGATCCGGGCAGGTATGGCCGATGTGATGGTGGCAGGCGGGGCCGAGGCTGCCTTTGTCCCCATTGCTTTTGCCGGTTTTTGTTCCATGCGGGCCATGTCCACTAGAAATGATGATCCGGCACGGGCTTCGCGGCCCTTTGATGCCCAGCGTGACGGCTTTGTAATGGGAGAAGGGGCAGGGGTGGTTATTTTAGAAGAACTTGGACATGCCTTAAAACGAGGTGCCAGAATTTATGCTGAAGTGGCCGGTTACGGTCTTTCCGGCGATGCTTACCATATTACGGCACCGGATCCCGAAGGTAAGGGTGCGGCCCTCTGCATGTCCATGGCACTGCAGGATGCCCAAATGACTCCGGAAGAAGTAGATTATATAAATGCTCACGGAACGTCAACCCCGCTGAACGACAAAATTGAGACCATGGCAATTAAACAAGTGTTTGGTGAGCATGCTTACAAACTTGCCATCAGCTCTACCAAATCCATGATCGGACATCTTTTAGGTGCAGCCGGCAGTGTAGAAGCCATTGCTTGCGCCTTGACACTTGCCCACCAGGTTATTCCCCCCACCATCAACTATGAAAACCCCGATCCGGAATGTGATTTAAATTACGTACCAAATAAAGCGCAAAAACGTAAAATCAAAGTGGCTTTATCCAATTCCTTTGGTTTTGGCGGCACCAATGCAACGCTTATTTTAAAGCAATTTGTGGAATAATACACGCGTGGTGGATTTTATGGAAAAATTTGATTTGCAGTTATTATTTGCTTTACTAAAAATTAAACCGCAAAATGAAAAGCTTTATGCGCAGGCTTTAACACATTCTTCTTATGCTCACGAACGTAACCTTGGCAATAAAGCGCATAATGAGCGTTTAGAGTTTTTAGGTGATGCCGTACTTGAATTGGCTATTTCAGAAGAACTTTTTTTACGTTATCCAAAACTTCCCGAAGGAAAATTAACCCGTTATCGCGCTGTTTTAGTCTGTGAAGATTCTCTGGTTAAATTGGCAAACTTCCTTCGCCTTGGGGAGTTGCTGCGCCTGGGGAAGGGAGAAGCGGCCAGCGGTGGCAGGAATAGACCTTCACTTTTGGCAGATGCCTTTGAAGCACTGCTGGGAGCTATCTATTTAGACTTGGGCTTCAAACAGGTAAAAATGGTGGTAAGACAACTTTTTGCTCCCCTTTTCAGTGAATTGGAAAAAGGTACTTTGTATCATGATTATAAAACTTTATTGCAGGAATATACACAAGGGAAGTTTGCCACAACACCTGCATATCGTATTGTCGCTGAAGAAGGTCCTGATCACGATAAAGTTTTTGTGGCCCAACTCTCTATTAATGAAAAAGTTTATGGTGTCGGTAGCGGCAGGACAAAAAAAGAAGCTGAACAGGAAGCGGCGCGTTTGGCTTACGAGCGATTGGTAAAAAATTAAGAAAAGCTTGGAAAAGGGGCTTTTGGCGGCAGGAATCCGCTTGATAAAGAAGAATCTAATTAATAACTGACACCTGCTTGTTCGCAAGCAGGTATTTTTATAGGAAAAGAGAAAAGTTTAGATGGTTTTCACTGTAAAGGCGCGGAAACTGGAGGGACAGTTTTTGTTTGTTAAACGAATAGATTTGCATGGTTTTAAATCTTTTGCCGATAAAACAACTTTTACTTTAACTCCGGGCATTACGGTTATTGTCGGTCCCAACGGCTGTGGCAAAAGTAATATTGCCGATGCCGTTCGCTGGGTGTTGGGAGAGCAGTCGGCCCGCTATTTGCGCGGAACGCGCATGGATGACGTCATCTTTAACGGCACTGCCCACCGCAAGCCTTTAAGTTTTGCCGAAGTGTCTGTAACTTTTGACCATAGTGACGGTATATTGGGTCTTGACTACCAGGAAATAACCGTCACCAGGCGCATTTACCGCAATGGAGAAAGCGAATATCTGCTTAATAAGCAACCTTGCCGCTTAAAAGATATTTTAGAATTGTTTACGGATACCGGGGTAGGTAAAGAAGCATACTCCATTATCGGTCAAGGGCGTGTGGATGAAATTATTCAGGCCAAACCGGAGGAGCGCCGCTACATTTTTGAAGAAGCGGCAGGGATAATTAAATATAAAAATCGCAAGCGGGAAGCGCAAAGACGCTTGGCGGAAACAGCGGAAAATATCTTGCGCCTGGGGGATGTCATTGCCGAATTATCGGCTCAAGTGGAACCATTGGCCGAGCAAGCCCGGCAAGCAAAAACATATTTGGCTTATCGGGAAGAGCTTAAAGCGTGTGAAGTGGATGTGCTGGTCAGTGATGCCTTGGAGCTGCGCCAAAAATGGCAGGAACTTGAAGCAGAACTAAAGCTGCTGGCTGATGAAATTGTGGAACAGCAGGCGCTGGTGACGCAGACGGAAACACAACTTGCCCAGTGCCAATTAGATTTGGATGCAAAGCAATCCCAGGTTACGGAGAAACAGCGCCTTTTGCAGCAGCTGGCAACTGAACTGGAGAGACAATTAGGGCAAATTGCCCTAAAAAAGGAAAAAATACATAGTGCAGAACAATGGCTGGCGCAATGGCAAGCAAATCAACAGGAACTTAAAAAAGAAGAAGCCGCCCTTAATGAGGAAAGAAGGCAAATTGCCGAAAAAATGGTGCAAATGCAGGGGAAGATAGAGGCGGCAGAAAAAGAATTGGCGGAGTTTAAAGCAGAACTGGCGGCCTTGGAAGCAGCTCCGGAGAGCATAAAAGAAAAAGTATTACAAAAAGAATTGGACGAGCTTTTGGAAAAAATACGCCGGCTTAAAACTGAACAAGAAAAAATCCTTCTGGAAAAAAAGCAAATTACAGAGCAAAAGCAAAATTTACAAAAAGAGCTAGAGACAAATTCTTGGCAACAAGAAAAGCTACAAAGACAAAAGCAGAGTTTGCAGGAAAAAAAGCGTTTGGAACTGGAGCAAAAAGAAAATTTAACTGCTCAAAGGGAGCAAACACAAAAAGAGACGGAAGTTTTGCAAAAACAAAAAAGCATCCTGGAAGCAAAGTTGCAGCAAAGGGAAAGAAATTTGTGGCAAAAGAAGAACCGGTTGCATGTTCACCAGGAACTGGAAAAAGCCATGGCCGGCTATTACCAGGGGGTAAAAACAGTTTTAGCGGCGGCAAAGGCAGGCAAACTCTCCGGGCTTTATGGAACTGTGGCCGATATTCTCACTGTGCCGGCAGAATATGTAACGGCAATAGAAGCAGCTTTAGGTGCCAGTTTACAAAATATTGTGACGGAAAATGAAAATGAAGCTAAAACCGCCATTGCATACTTGAAAAAAGTCAAAGGGGGACGTGCCACTTTTTTACCCCTTAACATTATAAAACCATCAAAACGTCGTCCTGTGCCGGCAGAAATAACTTCCTTACCGGGTTATCTTGGTGTTGCCGCAGATTTGGTGGTTGCAGAGAAACGCTTTCAACCTATTGTTGAATCCTTATTGGGGCGCATTCATGTAGTCAGCAACTTGGATGCGGCACTGGCGGCAGCCAGGATTTTCCATTATCAGGAACGTATTGTGACCCTTGAAGGTGATATGCTTTTCCCCGGCGGTGCTTTAAGCGGGGGCGTGGAGAAAAAGCAAAGCGGTGTGCTAACCCGGCGTAAAGAAGCTGCGCTTTTGCAAGCAGAGGTTAAAAAAGAGCTCACCGATATCAACAACTTGCAAAAAGAAAAGGAAAAACTGGCCCAAAAAGTACAGTTAATGCTTGAGGAAGAAAAACAGCTTCTAAACAAATTACAGCAAATAGATTTGGCGTTAAAATTGACGGCACAGGAGGAAAAATATAACGCAGAACAGCTTGTTTTGGCGAGACAAAGGGAAGAAACTTTAAAGCAAGAGCTGCACACAATAGAGTTAAAATGGCAGCAAATTTCCACTCTGGAAGAGGAACTTGCGCAAAAGTTTGCCATACTACAGCTGGAGGAAGAAAGCAAACGACAAGAATTATCTCAGATGGCAGGCTTACAGCGTGCTTTAGAGCTGAAAAAACGTGATGCGCAGGAGCGTTATACCGAATGTCGTGTACAGTTGGCTGCTTACCGGCAGCAGCTGGAGTTTCTGGAGCAGGAAAGGAAACGTAACCACAAGCAGTATCATGAACTGCAGGAGCGTCTCCGGCAGTGGACGGAGGAAAGGGAAGAGACTGCCAAGCAGTGCAACCGGCTGGAAAAGCTGTTGGCTGAGGATCAGGAAAAGGCGGCTGCATTACAAGAAGAGTATAATCAACTCGCCTTCCAATTGCAGGAAGAGGAAAAAATGCTGAAAATGCAGACCACACAATTCCGGGAAGAGTCACAAAAACTGCGTCAATTGGAAAAAACAGTGCAAGCTTTGGAACGTAAACAGAACCGGAGGGAGCTGGAACGACAACGCTTGGAAACGGAAATACAGGCCATTGTTGAGCGCTTGCGCGACAGTTGGGATTTGGATTTTGCCACTGCCGCTGGTATGGCAAGGCCTGTGCCCGAAAAGAAAATTGCCCGGGAAAAAATTCAAGCTTTGAAAGCCCGCATGCAAGCTTTAGGTACGGTTAATCTTGGGGCCATTGAAGAACATCAACGTGTGGTGGACCGTTTAGACTTTTTAAACGGGCAAAAAACAGATTTGGAAATAGCCAAAACTGATTTATTACGTATTATTGCGGAAATTGATAAACGCATGGGAGAAAAATTTGCTTCCTCCTTTGCCGAAATCAACAGGAGCTTCCAACAGGTATTTGCAGAACTTTTTGGCGGCGGACGGGCACAATTACGTCTTACCAATCCTCAAGTTCCTTTGGAATCCGGGGTAGAAATAGAAGCACAGCCTCCCGGCAAGAAACTGCAAAATTTATCGCTTTTATCCGGCGGTGAAAAGGCACTGACTGCCATAGCTTTGCTTTTTGCCTTCTTAAAAGTACGCCCCACACCATTTTGTATTTTAGATGAGATTGAAGCTGCCTTGGACGAGGCAAATTTGGCCCGTTTTAGTAAGTATTTACGTTCCTTGGCCAAACAGACCCAATTTATTCTTATTTCTCACCGGAAAAAAACCATGGAACAGGCAGATCTTCTTTATGGTGTTACCATGGAAGAAGCGGGCGTTTCTAAAATCATCTCTGTTCGTTTACGCGACTACAATTTAAAAGACAATGTGAGTGCTTAAACAGCCCAAAAACAAAAGTCAAGGGAAAGGATGAGGCAGTAGTGAGCTTATTTGGACGCATCAAAGAGGGCTTAAAGAAAACACGTAATATTATTATGAATCGTATGGAAGAACTTTTTACTCGGCAAAATTTTGATGAAGATTTTTTTGCAGAATTGGAGGAAATATTAATTGCCGCCGATGTGGGAATCGAAACTACTTTAGAATTGGTAGAAAAATTGCGCGATAAAATCCGGGAGGAAAAACTAAAAGCACCTGAGCAGGTTTTAGCAGCCTTAAAATCATTAATTTTGGATATTCTAGGCCGTGATCCGGTTCCTTTGCAGCTGGAGCATAAGCCTACAGTAATTTTGGTCTTAGGCGTTAATGGAGTCGGCAAAACTACTACCATCGGTAAATTGGCGGCCCGTTTTACTGCTGAGGGGAAAAAAGTGTTGTTGGCGGCCGGCGATACCTTCCGGGCTGCTGCCATAGAACAGCTGGAAATTTGGGCTCAGCGTTCACACAGCGACATTATTAAACACCAGCAAGGGGCGGACCCGTCTGCGGTGATTTTTGACGGTGTTGCTGCCGCCGCCGCACGCGGAGCCGATGTGCTGCTGTGTGATACGGCAGGTAGACTGCACAATAAAGCAAATCTGATGGCAGAATTAAAAAAGGTATATCGTGTGGTGGATAAGGCGCTGCCAGGGGCTCCCCATGAAGTTTTACTGGTTTTAGATGCGACAACGGGACAAAATTCCTTGGCACAAGCCAAAGTTTTTAACGAGGCGGCTCCGCTGACTGGTGTGGTGTTAACTAAACTTGACGGTACAGCCAAAGGCGGTATCGTCATTGCTGTTGCCCGCCAGCTTAAAATACCGGTAAAATTTGTTGGTGTGGGTGAAGGTATCGACGATTTACAGCCCTTTGATCCGGTGGCTTATGTGGAAAGTATCTTTACGACAAAGGAGCAGTAATGTGGGGGCTTTGGCCACGGAATTTTGGGCGTAAAATATGTTTGCGGATAGGGTAATTATAGGTTTAGGAAAAAAATTTTTTGTCTGTAAAGGATTTATGCTTTACAGTATAAACTGGATGTGGTACAATGCTTGAGGATACGACGCGCATTAATCTTTTATACGATTTTTACGGCAATTTGTTAACTGCCAAACAGCGGGAATGCCTGGAACTTTACTATCAAGATGATTTAAGTTTGGGGGAAATTGCCGACAATAGTGATATTTCCCGACAAGGAGTTCATGACATTATTAAACGCGCAGTAAGATCACTGGAAAAAGCAGAACAAAAATTAGGCTTGGTGGCCAGGTTTATCACCCAGGAAAGATATTTACAACGTCTAAAGGAAATTTTGTCACAGCCAGAGATAAGTGAAAAGGAGCGTCGGGAAGCTTTAATGATTGTGGAGAAGCTTTTGGAATAAGCGCGGTGGAGGAATAAAAAATGCTGTTTGAAAATCTCTCCAGCAAGCTGCAAGAAACTTTTAGACGTTTGCGGGGCAAAGGCAAACTAACGGAAAAAGACGTCAATACAGCTTTACGTGAAGTGCGCTTGGCGCTGCTGGAGGCCGATGTTAATTTTAAAGTTGTGAAGGATTTTGTGGCAACGGTCAAGGAACGTTGTTTAGGCAGTGAGGTTCTGGAGAGCCTGACTCCGGGGCAAATGGTCATTAAAATCGTCAATGAAGAATTGACAAAATTAATGGGTGAATCGGTTGCCAAGTTAAAACCGGCGGACAAGCCGCCCACCATTATTATGCTGGTGGGGTTGCAAGGATCAGGGAAAACAACTACTGTGGCTAAACTGGCCAATCATTTAAAAAAAGCAAATCATTCGCCTTTATTGGTGGCAGCCGACGTTTATAGACCGGCAGCCATCAAACAGCTGCAGGTTTTAGGAGAGCAACTCAAGCTTCCTGTTTTCCAAATGGGGCAACAGAATCCGGTACAAATTGCCCGGGCTGCCGTGGAACAAGCGAAAAAAAATCACAATGATTATGTTTTGGTGGATACGGCGGGGCGTCTACATGTGGACGAAGAGCTGATGGATGAATTGGTCCAAATGGAGGAAGCTTTGCAACCGCAGGAAATCCTGCTGGTGGTAGATGCCATGACAGGGCAGGATGCCGTTACGGTGGCGGAATCCTTTAAAAACAGGCTAGGTTTAACGGGCATAGTGTTAACGAAACTGGATGGCGATACACGGGGTGGTGCCGCCCTCTCAGTCCGGGCCGTTACCGGTTGTCCCATAAAATTTGTCGGTTTGGGTGAAAAAACAGATGCTTTTGAGCCTTTTTACCCGGACCGGATGGCTTCACGGATTTTAGGCATGGGCGATGTGCTGACGCTCATTGAAAAAGCTCAGGCCACATTTGATGAAAAAAAAGCAAAAGAATTGGAAAAGAAAATGCGTACCCAGCAGTTTACGCTGGAAGATTTTCTGGAACAATTGCAGCAACTTAAACAAATGGGTCCCTTGCAGCAGCTTTTAGAAATGCTTCCCGGCATGGGCGGCATGGGGAAAAAGTTAAAGGGCATGCAAGTGGATGAAAAAGAGTTTGTGAAAGTAGAAGCCATTATACAGTCCATGACAAAAGAAGAGCGGCATAATCCTTCTATTATTAACAGCAGCCGCCGTCGACGGATTGCCGCCGGCAGCGGTACCAAAGTGCAGGATGTCAATAACCTTTTAAAACAATTCAATTTAATGAATAAGATGATGAAGCAATTGACAAAAATGGAAAAAGGGCGCTTTAAAGGTAGAGGGAGATTTCCCTTTATGTAAATAACCCTTATGTAAAAAACCCTGCAGAAGGAGGTGAAAGTAATGGCAGTCAGAATTCGTCTAAAAAGAGTGGGCGCCAAAAAACGTCCCTTCTACCGGATTGTTGTTGCTGATTCACGCGCACCGCGCGACGGTGCTTGCATTGATGAAATCGGCTACTATAATCCCACCACTGATCCCGTAACGCTGAATGTTGATAGTGAAAAAGCACAGGAATGGCTGCGCAAAGGAGCTCAACCTTCCGACACGGTTAAATCCCTGTTGGCGAAAGCGGGTATTAGTAAATAGTAGAGTAAATGGAAGGTGCTAATTTATGAAAGAACTGGTAGAATTTATTGCCAGAGCGTTGGTTGACAACCCCGATGATGTACATGTGGAGCAAATTGAAGACGAACAAACCATTACCCTTGAACTTCATGTTGCTCCGGACGATATGGGGAAAGTAATCGGCAAGCAGGGCCGGATTGCCAAAGCTATCCGCACAGTGGTCAATGCGGCGGCTGCCGGTGAGAAAAAACGTGTCATGGTGGAAATCGTGTAAAAGGCGGTGATCCAGTGGAGCAGAAAGCCGCCATCGGTAAAATTATCAATACTCATGGTGTTCGTGGTGGCTTGAAAGTACAAATGCTTTCCGATTTTCCGGAACGTGTTAAACTGCTGGAAAGAGTATTTGTAGAAAAAAAAGGGCAATCTAAACCCTACCGTGTGCTTGAGGCGAAAATTCACGGCCGTTTTTGGTTACTATGGTTGGAGGGGATTGCTGACCTGGATGCAGCCAAGGAGCAGGTTGGAGCACTGATTACGATTCCCTTGTCGGAAAGGGTAAAATTACCGCCGGACACTTATTACCTGGACCAGATTATGGGACTGGAGGTCTTTACCGTCTCGGGTGAATTCTTGGGCCAAGTAAAAGAGATCATCCAGACAGGCAGCAATGATGTCTACGTGGTTGCAGCTGATGACCTGCCTGAAATCTTAATTCCCGCTCTGAAATCTGTAGTTAAAGATATTGATTTAGAGGCCGGGCGCATGGAAGTGGATTTGCCTGAGGGGCTGAGGTAGCGGTGCGTATTGATATTCTTACCATTTTTCCCGGCATGTTTGCTGCCCTGCAGGAAAGTATTGTTAAACGTGCCATGGAAGCTGGACATGTAAAAATTGAAGTATGGGATTTGCGGAATTTTGCCCGCAATAAGCACCGCAGTGTGGATGACTATCCCTACGGGGGCGGTCCCGGCATGGTTATGCAGCCGGAGCCATTTTTCTTGGCCGTAGAGCATTTGCGCCGCATTGATGAGCGCCGCGGGCATGTCATCTTTTTGTCGCCCCACGGCAAACCCTTTAACCAAGCAAAAGCCTTTGAACTGGCCAAAAAGGAGCGTTTAATCCTTTTGTGCGGTCATTATGAAGGTGTAGACGAAAGAGTACGCTCGGCATTGGTTGATGAGGAAATATCTTTAGGCGACTTTATCCTCACAGGCGGTGAAATTCCAGCCATGGCCGTGACAGATGCTGTGGTTCGCCTTTTACCGGGGGTGTTGCCGGATCTTTCCGTGCGTGAAGAATCTTTTACGGATAATTTGTTAGAGTACCCGCAGTTTACACGGCCGGCCGAATTTCGGGGCATGGCTGTACCGGAAGTTTTACTTTCAGGTAATCACGAAAAAATCCGCCGGTGGCGCCGGGAACAATCTTTATTAAATACACTGCTCTATCGTCCTGATTTACTGCCTAAAGCGCGTTTGAGTGAGGAAGAAAAGGATTTTTTACGTCAAGAAGCGAAGCGAAGAAATATTGATCTTTTATTGTAAATCTCATGCTGGTTTGATATAATTGCTTTTGTTGCCATGATGTTGATGGAAAGGAGGGCAATTCATGGATCTTATTCGCCAAATTGAAGCCGAACAAATGAGAACAGATCTGCCTCAGTTTTCTCCTGGGGATACAGTGCGTGTGCACTATAAAGTAGTAGAAGGTTCACGTGAGCGGACGCAGGTTTTTGAAGGTGTTGTTATTAAGCGCAAAGGCGGCGGTCTGCGGGAAACCTTCACCGTACGTCGTATTAGCTATGGTGTGGGAGTTGAGCGTACTTTCCCTCTCCATTCACCGAAAATTGAGAAGCTGGAAGTGGTGCGCCGCGGTGTAGTTCGCCGTGCGAAACTGTATTATTTGCGTAAACTTGTCGGTAAAGCGGCTCGCATCAAAGAAAAGCGTGATTAAAAGTGGACTGTTCAGACAGTCCCTTTTTTAACTAAAATCGCTTTGGTATTTTACCGGATTATTGACCATGAGAAAGAAGGAAGAAAATGCGTAAGACGGAGCAGAATGACTTGTGGGAATGGATAAAATCAATTCTGGTGGCAGTAGTACTGGCTTTGGTGATTCGCGCCTTTTTGGTGGAAGTTTTTCTGGTCCAAGGCGAATCTATGTTGCCGACGCTAAAAGACCGCGAAAGGCTTTTAGTCAGCAAAGTGCAGTATTACTATCGCGATCCTGAACCGGGAGAAATTATTGTTTTTAAAGTCTCTTCCGACCGTGATTTTATTAAGCGTGTCATTGCCACGGCCGGTGATGAAGTGCGTGTTGATTATGACGGTGTTTATGTAAATGGTGTAAAATTACAAGAGAATTATGTCTTGGAAAAAGAACATGAAAAGCTTTTTGGGCCGGAAGTGGTTCCGGAAGGTTATGTTTTTGTCATGGGGGATAATCGTAATAACAGTATGGACAGTCGCAGTATCGGCTTTGTAAAACTGGAGGAAGTTAAAGGAAAAGCGATGTTTGTTTTTTGGCCGCTCTCCAACATGCGCCTTTTGCGTCATTCTTAAAATTATTGCTGAGGGATGTGTTTTTATGGAAATACAATGGTATCCCGGGCAAATGGCTAAAGCAAAGCGTCTTTTGCAGGAGAATTTAAAACTTGTTGATGCGGTCATCGAAGTACTTGATGCACGCATACCTGCTTCTAGCCGCAATCCTGATATACGCCAGCTTCTCAGGCAAAGGCCTGTAGTAGCCGTTTTAACCCGCTCCGATTTGGCTGAACCAAAGCTTACCGCTGCCTGGATTACGGCCTTGCAAAAAAAGTATTTTGCCGCCACTGCCGTGGATGCCCAAAGGGGGCGGGGAATCAAAAGGCTGTTGGGGTACCTAAAAACAATTCCGCGCAAAAAAAAATTCGGTCCACGACCTTTGCGCCTGATGGTTGTAGGGATACCTAATGTGGGAAAATCTTCATTAATCAACAGGCTAACCGGTCGTAGTGCCGCTCAGACTGGTGATAGACCGGGGATCACCAAAGGTAAACAATGGGTCAGGCTTCCGGGTAATTTGGAGCTTTTAGACACACCGGGGTTACTGTGGCCGAAAATAGAAAACAAGCAGCAAGCTTTTTATCTTGCCGCAGTGGGAACCATTAAAGATGAAATTATCGACCTGGTTGAGCTAGGCCATAAACTGGTATCGTTTCTCCTGGAAAAGGAGCCGGGATTGCTTTACGGCCGCTACAAGTTGCCGCAGAATTTAAATCCTCAAGAAGTACTGCGGGAAATTGGGAGAAAAAGAGGTTGTTTATTAAAAGGCGGGGAAGTTGATTTAGAAGCAGCGGCACGTCTTTTGCTGAAAGATTTTCGGGAGGCGCGTTTAGGCCGCTTGACTTTGGAGAACCCTTGGGAACAGGAAGAGGAAGATGTGTAATTTTAGCAAAATGTCTCTTGAGCAGCTTGGCCTTTACCTGCAGGAAGCAGAACTTGATGAGGCAGCGATAAAAGAATTAAAGCGGGATCAACGTAGAGGTGTGCGGAATTTATTGCAGAAATACTTGGCCAAAAAAGAAGCTGCTTTGCAGGAGGGCAAACGCCTGCAACAATTACAACAATATGAACGTAAACTCCGCCAGGCCGGTTTTTCCCTCATTGCCGGAGTTGATGAGGCCGGAAGAGGGCCATTGGCCGGTCCAGTCATTGCCGCTGCCGTGATTTTACCGGAAAAGTTTAACCTGCCTGGTTTAAACGATTCCAAAAAGTTGTCCCCGGCAAAGCGGGAAAAGCTTTACGCTGCCATTACGGAGACGGCAGTTGCCTGGTCCATAGGGGCTGCCGAAGTTTTTGAAATTGATACATATAACATTTTGGCGGCGACAAAACTGGCTATGCAAAGGGCCCTGGCCGGCCTTGCCCTCAGGCCTGATTTTGTACTGATTGATGCTGTTAAGCTGGATAGTCTACCTTGTCCCCAGGAAAGTATTAAAGGTGGAGATAGTCTTTGTGCATCCATTGCTGCCGCCTCGGTACTTGCCAAGGTAACGCGCGACCGTCTTATGCAAAAAATTGATCAATTGTTTCCCGGATACGGCTTTGCCAAGCATAAAGGCTATCCAACACCGCGGCATCGTGACGCCATTGCCCGCTTGGGAGCTTGCCCGCTACACCGGCAGTCCTTTTTATTGTTACCGGAAAAAGAGGGATAAAATGAATAATTTAGGAACTCACGGCGAGGAACTGGCAGCGCGTTATTTGCAAAAATTGGGCTTTGTGCTTTTGGAACGCAACTGGCGCTGTGCATACGGGGAAATTGATATTATTGCCAAAGACGGTGATGTTTTAGTTTTTGTTGAAGTAAAAACAAGACGTTCAAACCGTTTCGGCACGCCCACTGAGGCCGTTCATGACAGAAAACAGCAAAAACTGCGTTTGGTGGCCCGTCACTACCTGTATGAAAAGAAAATTACGGCTTTTGCCTACCGTTTCGATGTGGCTGCCGTGGACGGTAAAACCGGGACTGTTACATTAATTAAAAATGCTTTTTAAAGAGACACTTAAGTGTGTCTTTTTATTTTTAAAAAATGCCATTCCCTTGCATTTTGCCGTTTATGGGTGAATTTTTCCGTCTCAGGCCAGTCACCGGCAGCTTAACTGCTTATGCTCTTTTGCTCCTTGCTCAACTATATTCTCCTTGTTTGAGTTGGTTTACATAATGTGTTACTATAGGCGGTAATTATGCAAATTCACTCTAAGGCAATTTGCAAAGGAGGATAAAAATGATGAAAAGGACTTTTAGTCTGATCATATTTTTTGCTGTTTTTTTAGTAACCGCCGTAATGGCACAAACCCTGCAGCCGGAGGAACAAACAATGGAAGCGGAAGTTTTCTTGGCAAAAATGGAGGATAAAAATAAAGATCAAGAAGAAAGACAATTACTTGCGGTGGCGGATACTGACGTTGGTGCTGCGAGAAAAGTAAAAGAGAGTGAATTTCAGCTGACAGCAGCAGAACTGGAGCTTTTTGCCCGTTTGGTTCATGCCGAGGCGGCAGGTGAACCCTACCAAGGGCAGGTGGCAGTGGCTGCCACGGTGCTAAATCGTTTACGCAGCAAACGTTTTCCCAACACGTTAAGTGGAGTAATCTACCAAGTGGAAAGCGGACGCTATCAATACAGTCCTGTCCTCGACGGTCGGATCAACTTACCAGCAGGGGAAAGTGCCAAAAAAGCCGTAAAAGAGGCATTGGCAGGAGCAGATCCCAGTGGTGGAGCCACCGGTTTTTATAACCCTGCCAAAACCGGAAATGCTTGGGTAAGACGTCAACCTGTAACTACTGTCATTGGTTCACATGTATTCTTTCAATACTAAAATAAGGGAGGCATAGCCTCCCTTATGCATTTTCTCCCAGAATTTTTTTCACAACGGTTTGTACCCGGCTGCCGTCTGCCTTACCTTTAACTTGGGGCATCAATTTTCCCATAACTTTGCCTAAATCTTTTAAAGTGGTAGCGCCCACTTCGGCGGCAATTTGCCGGGCTAAAGTTTCAATTTCTGCATCTGTTAATTGTTTAGGCAGAAACTCTTCTAAAACGGCAATTTCTGCTTCTGCTTGCTGCACTAAATCTGCACGTTCGCCCTTTTTAAAGTCTTCCATGGCATTACGTCTTTGCTTGATCTCCCTTTGGATGACGGTAATAATTTCCTCCTCGCCAAGTTCATGTTTTTTAGCAATGGCTTCATTTTTAACGGCGGAAATGAGAAGACGAATAGTTGACAACCTCACTTTATCCTTGGCTTTCATCGCCTTTTTCATCTCATCCTGAAGCAGCTTAAGCACAAATAACGCCTCCAAATGCTCTTTTTTCTCTAATCATTATAATTTGTCTAAAGAGCAAAAGCAAATAAAACCAGGGCCGGAAAGCATGCCGGCCCTTAAAGCGGGGAAAGAAGGAGAGTAAAAAAAGTGTTGAAGGAAGCAGTAAAGATTCTTGTCGCTTACAGCTTACAATAAATTTTGTGAAAATGTCTGAATAAAATATTAAACTGTAACGCCAAAAAGCATCTTTCCGTTAGAATTGCTCTACTGTACACCTGGGGTAATAATGTTCTAGAATTTGCCTATAAGTGGCTCCCTTTTCCGCCAAGCCACGTGCCCCCCATTGACTCATCCCTACGCCATGGCCGTTGCCGCCGCCGGCAATTTGCACTGCTTCAATTTGTCCGCTGTCAGCGCGTTTAATTTCAAAGACGCAAAAAGCACTGGGAAGAAGGGAGTAATTCCTTACTATGGAGCCATCGGAGCGCTTGATGAGAATGGCGGATTTGCCGTCAGGACTTTGTGGGCGTAAAGTAAAACGAATATTGTATTCTTTGCGGACGCGATAAGTGCCCTTTGTACCCACAATTTCTATTTCCAGCAAATTACCGCCACGGCCGCGGCGGACAACATTTAAATCCAGCAGTGTGCCGACCGGGTCAGAAGGTATTTCCTTGGAAACAAATTTATCCTCTTCTTTGGTGAGCACAAATTGCGGTTGAGCTTGCCACCGCTCCGGCAGCGAACGGGTTAGTACGGCTTCCAATTCGGCCCGTTTCATGGTTAGCTGCCAGCGAAACCAGGGAGAGCTGCTGTCATAGCTGAGCCAAGCCGCTGAAGTAAAAAATTCATGTGCCCCTTTTTCTGTCTCTACATCCGGCAGCATACCGGACTGCAATTGCGAGCGGACGCTAAGGTAGGGGACAGTCTTGCCGGGAAAATTTCCAGTTTCGTCATCATGCCAGACTTCTTCTGCTGCCGCTGTGACACCGGCTGAAGTGGAAAAAAAGCGAGTATCGGCAGGAGCGCCGTCGTATTTAACGATTAATTCCCGGGTGGCTTCCACCGCCGCTATGCCTAAAGCATCTTCCGGCACGTTGTTATAAACTTGAAAAGCAACACTGTCGTCCACATGGGCTCCGTATTTTTGCAAGCTGTTGCGCAAAACAGAAGCAACGGCGTAAGTGCGTGCCGCAATGGCTTGCACCTTTAATGCTTCCAGACCAAAATTAAGCGGCATTTCACTGGGCACAACAGAATACAGGTAAGCTTCCAGCGGAACCTCATTAAGCAGGAGCAGCCCCTGATTATACAAGCTGATTTCAAATTTGCCCCGGTATTGCGGCACAAAGGCAGGCGAACCGCGGCGCAAATTTTCTACTTTAAAGCGCCCCTTACCGGAAGTGTAAAGATGCAGGCGGTTAGAGAATGTTTTGCTTTCCCCTGAGGGAAAAGTTACGGCAACGGCAGCTTGCAAGGGACGAAAATGTAAAGTTTGTCCTGGTGCGAATTGGTATTTTTCCTGGGCAATTTTATCTTCCAGTGTAAAGTCAGCTGTGGCGGTGAGGTAAATTTCTTGGTGAAGCAAATGAGCAAAATTGTTGGTTTTAAGTAAAACGCGAAGCTGTTGCGGTTTAAATTCTTGAGGCAGCAACACCGCTTCAATGACACCCTCCCGGACATAAGCAGTTAAATTTTCCATGCCGGGAAAAGCATTGTTTGCAGGGACAATTTTTATTTTTCCTGCTTGTTCCTGCAAAAAGATTGTTTTTTCCGCCAGCTTATGCAGGCCAGAGTTTTCACTCTCCAAAATATTATCTGCAAGGCTAAGAAGTTTTGCCAGCATAAGTTGCTCGTGTGCGGCAAAATACACAAGATTTCCGTCAAGCACAATCCCGGAACCGACAGTAAAAGGCTGCAAGTTTAATTTGGTGTAAAGTTCTACCTCTTCACCGTCTGCTTTCATGATGGTTACTTGTTCGTTTTCGCTTTCTGTCACTATAGCCAGGGGAACTTCTACCAATTGAGGCAAAGCAATAATCTGCCAATTTCCTTGGTGGCGGACAAGAACTGCTTCCAGAGAAACAGGTTTTTGCACTAAAAATAAGACAATTTCTGCTGTGGCTCGATGTAGTGACGTTAACCGTATTTGTTTAATTTCACCAAACTGCCACAAACGGGGGGCTTGCAAAGCCGCCGCCAGTTCCTTATACCCTTGCAGGCGGGGAGCCAGAGCCGCAAAAACAGCCTCATCGCCATTAATGGCGGCAGTGAAAAATTGTGTTACCGTTTCTGCAATTGTATTTTTTGTTTGCTGAACACTATAAAAAAACACAAAACCGCCAAGCATCACCAGCAGTACCAAAATGAGAATTTTGCGCAAATTTGTCTCCTCGCTTTACATAAGTTTCACGGCAATTCCCGGTAATCTGCAGTAAAAGCCCACAGTGAAAAATATTACTGCTATCGTAATTTTACCCGAAAAAATTTATTTTTGACGGCAGTGGTTGCAAGAAAAAATTGTCATGGTCTTGACCGGAACATATGTTTGGTATACAATGGTATAAAATACCATCGGGAGGAGTGTCCATGTTTGCCAGAGTACGCGGTTGCACTATTTTTGGCATTGAAGGCAAAATGGTAGATGTGGAAGTTTATCTTTCTTCCCAACTGCCTAATTTTGATATTGTGGGTTTGCCGGATACGGCGGTCCGCGAAGCCAGGGACCGTGTGCGGGCGGCTGTAAAAAACAGTTCTTTCCACTTTCCTCCCCAACGGATTATTGTAAATTTGGCACCGGCCCATTTAAAAAAAGAAGGACCGCAACTGGATTTAGCTTTGGCACTGGGTATTCTGCTTGCCAGTAAACAGGTGGAGGTGCCTACCACCTGGGCTTATTTGGGGGAGCTGGCCTTGGATGGTACTTTACGCCCCGTCCGCGGGGTGCTGCCTATGGTTTTGGCGGCCCGGGAAGCTGGCTGCCGGAATATCTTGCTGCCGCTGGCCAATGCGGCCGAGGCAGCTTTAGTAAAGGGTGTACGCATTGTCGGTGCCGAATCCCTGGAACATGCTGCTGCAATTTTATCCGGCAGGGCAGTGCCGCCTCCCATTCCTGCTTACAAACAATCTGAAAAAATAATCTATGACGACTTTCAGCAGGTTAAAGGACAGGAAAATGCTAAACGAGCTTTGGAAGTGGCGGCAGCAGGGGGACATAATGTATTCATGACAGGACCCCCCGGTTCCGGAAAAACTATGCTGGCCCGTTGTGTCCCTTCCATCTTGCCACCCATGTCGGAAGAGGAAAGTTTGGAAACAACAAAGATTTATAGTGCTGCCGGTCTTTTGCCGGAAAACAGCGGCTTAATTACAAAAAGACCCTTTCGCAGCCCCCATCATACCCTGACGCCCACGGCCCTGTGCGGCGGTGGACATAATCCCCGCCCCGGTGAAGTAAGTTTGGCCCATAATGGTGTTTTATTTCTGGATGAAATGCCTGAATTTCGCCGGGAAACACTGGAAGTGCTGCGCCAACCTTTAGAGGAAGGTTCGGTGACGGTTACCAGGCTGCAGGCAAGTTATACATATCCTTCACGCTTTATGCTCCTGGCCTCCATGAACCCATGTCCCTGCGGCATGCTCTTTGATCCGGAAGTAGAATGTGTTTGCACGCAGAGGCAAATCCATCATTACCGGCATAAAATTTCCGGTCCTTTGTTAGACCGGATCGATATTTTTGTGGAAGTTGCCCGTCTGCGCTATGATGAAGTGGCAGGGAAGGGGTATGGAGAAGCTTCCGCTGATATTGCCGCCCGGGTGGCGGCGGCACGCAAGCGGCAATTAAAGCGTTTTGCCAAATTTAATCTTACTTGCAACGCGCAAATGACAACAGAAATGATCCAAACATTCTGTCAACCGGATGCTGCCGGTCGTGATTTACTGCGCAATGCCTTTACGCGTTTACGTCTTACGGCAAGGGCTTATGATCGCATCTTGAAAGTAGCAAGAACAATTGCTGATTTAGAAGATGAAGAGCATATTTTACCTTCCCACCTGGCGGAAGCCATTAGCTACCGTCAAGATCTACATTTTTAGCGGTGCCTTGGGTAAGCAATTTTGCATGTAAAATGTCTAAAGCTTCTTTATTGTTTGGCCAGTATAGTTTCCGGCGTGCTTCCGCATAAGAAAGCCATTGACAAGCTGTATGCTCCTCTGATAAACGGATGGGCGGGGGGTTTTTTACCTCCACGGCCAAAACAGTCATGGCACATTTTTTACCGTTCATATCAAAAAAGTAAAAATGATGAGGATCAAATACTTGTTCATACTTTTCTATTCCTGTTTCCTCCGCCAATTCACGTAAGGCGGCAGCGCGATTCGTTTCCGGAGGCTCAATATAGCCTGTGACAGGCTGCCAGTAACCACCCAAATCAGGGGTTCTTTTTAACAGTAAATAAAGGGGCTCATCCTCTAACCATTGATAGAGCCACACCATAATGCAGTGGATCATGGTATCACTCCCTATCTCCACTATAACGGGAAAAAATCCGCCTTGCAAGCCAAATTATCTTGCCGCAAAATTGTTTGGGGGTAAGATTAACCCCCGGGGGAGTTGCCGGGGGAAGGAAAATTATCTATATGAACTGACCGGCAAAACCCGGCCTATGTAAATATGCTCAGGCATCACAGTGCCTTTGCCGCTATAAGTGAAATATTCGGTACAATAAGCAATGCCGTTGGTGGAAGCTTGACTGGACCAGTAATGCAAGCCGATAATTTCACCGTTTTCATCCCGTACCCAATCGATAAACACAACTGAATGGCCGGTATTGTTGGTGCGGGAGAGATCTAAAAAATCGCCGCTTTTTGCTTCTTCCCAGTTATGAATCTGTTTGCCAAGCCCATATTTTTCAATGGCTACGGCCAAGTTGCTATTTTTCTTGTCGCCCGCCGCAACATACCAGAGTAGTTGAAAATCTTTCAGTTCGGCGAATGTCATACCGTTAAAATCATCTGGTGACAAGCCAAGCTTGCGGTTACGTTCCTGCATGGCTTTAAAAAAAACTTCAAAGGTGATGCCGGAGCAGTGGCTGGCGCGGTTACCGCTGGGATGTGCTTTAGCCAGCAAGCGCCCGTTATAATATAAATCTTCCGTGACACCATTATAGTTTTGATAGTCATTATTTAAGAGGTAAGGATATTTTCCTACCTGGTAAGTGGCGATGACATTGAGCACATAGCTATTTAGCTCAGTATCACCGGCCGGGAACGTTGGTGTTGGTTTAGGTTCCGTCTGGGGTTCCGGTTCAGGCTTAAATTCTGGTGCTGTTGGGGGCTTGTCCCGGGAGACAGATGTTGACCGCTCACTTGGGGACGGTTTTGTTTGCGGATTTTCCTTTTGTAAGTTTGCTGCAGCGGGAGTATTTTCAGCCGCCTTTTCTTTGGTGTCAGGTGTTTCTGTAGGAGTTTTATCTTTTTTTTCCTGTTTATTATGTACGGGAGACTCTTGAGCGGCAGGTTTTTCCGCCGTGTTTGCTGAAATTACCGTTTGGGGCGCCGCCATCTCATTACTCTTGGAACTTGGGGGGAAATACAGGTGATGCAGCGTTAAAGCGGAGCCCAACGCCAGCAAGCAAAAAAGGAAGATCAAAAATTTAGTTGTGGGAAAAGGCAACGTTTATCACCTACTTGTTAAGAAAATTGTTAAGAATGTTAAGGTGTGTTAAGAAAAATTATATATAATCTTAAGATAAAAGCATATCTGTAAGTTCTGGCAGTCCTGGATTAGCTATCCACTCTTTTTGGCCAGAAAAAAACTGCCTAATTGGCAGTTGGAAATTTTTCACGGTATTTATTGTTATTGATTTTGGTACATGGGATTATTTTGCCTGAGATAATTAAGACGACTGGTGAGCTGTTGAATATGCCTGTCCATATCATCGGCCATTTGTAAAAACATAGCTTTGGCCATCTGATCTTCCGTAGCTTCGGCAAAGGCAGCATAATTACCTTTGGCACTTTCGGCAGCGGCAATGGCTTTTTTTAAGTCTGAAAGTACAGTCATGCTTTTACCTCCTCAGAATAGTTTGTGGCCTTTTATTTTTCGCCTAAAATAACTAAAATAACTAAAATAATCGCACTAAATTTTTGTTGAAGGGAGGGTAAGGATGCAAAAAAGTTATCATGGTCTGGCAACGGGGGTAGGCAGTTTTCCCTACCAGGATCCCGCACAAGCTTTGGAAGTTATTTTTACCCGGGTTCCGCAAATCCCTCATTGGCCACAACTCCCACAAAAGGGCAATCATGAAAGTATGGGCAGCAGTATTTGGCACCTTTGCTGCAGGCGGGTTTGGTCCAAGAAAAAGCAGAAGGGATATATTCCTTTACTATAGATACGGAAGCGGGGAAGAAGTATCTGGAAAGTTTAACTGTAAATTCTTCTCCCGCTGATGGTGAGCTTAATGCTTATGCTTTTCCGCAGGAGAGGGCGGCAGGTTTTTATGCCTTTGCCCGGGCGCTGCAGGAGCAACCGCTGCCAGGGATCCGGTATATCAAAGGTCAAATCACTGGTCCCTTGACCATGGGGTTAATGATAAAAGATCTTAACGGCAAGCCGTCATTTTGTAATGATGTCTTACGTGAAATCCTCACGTTAAGTCTGGCGCTGCAAATACGCTGGCAAGTACGTTATTTTCGCCGTTTAAAGCTACCCTTGATGCTTTTTATTGATGAGCCGGGCCTTTATGCTGTCGGGAAAAAAGATTTTGCCGGACTTACCCGGCGGGCGGTGCAGGACAGTTTAAACCATTTAATCACCGTAGCCCATGAAGAAGGTGCGGAAGTGGGAATCCATACGTGTGCCGGTACCGACTGGTCCCTTTTGTTTGCCCTGCCCTTTGAGCTTGTCAATGTAGATATTTATCACTTTTTTCCTTCATTACTGCCCTTTGCTGCAGAATTGGATGCTTTTTTGAGGCGCGGCGGGACTTTGGCCTGGGGATTAATCCCCACTTCACGGGAAGTGCAGGCACATACGGCAGAGAGTTTGGGGAAAACAATGCAAAATTACCGGGAAAAACTGGAAGAAGCAGGGGTTGATGGTGGGCGCCTGAAACAGCAATGTTTACTGACGCCCAGTTGTGGCGCCGGTACTTTAACTGATGAAGAAGTCCGCGCAGTTTACCGCCTGCTGCAGGAGGTCAGTGAAAAAATTTTAGCGAAGAAACTTTAAAGCTAAATCTCCGTTGTTTTCAGGCTGTTATTTGCGATGCATTCTCTTGTGCAAGATAGGGAATTATTTTCACTAAAGAAGGCTCCTAAAAAGGATTATGAAAAAGTTTTGTGGAACCCTTATTTGTTATCAGTATAGGGGAGGGTCGTGATTGGAAGTAGATCGCTTCTTAACGGAAATTACTGCTGCCCCGGGCTTATCCGGTTATGAGCAGCCTGTGGCAAAAATGATCGGCGCCACCTTGGTTAAATATGCAAATGAAGTAAGACAAGATCATCTTGGTAATGTAGTTGTGTTAAAAAAAGGTAAAGGCGAGTTGCGCCCGCGGGTACTTTTGGCGGCCCATATGGACGAGATAGGTTTAATGGTGACAAAAATTGAAAAGGGCGGTTTTTTACGTTTCACTTCCGTGGGCGGAATAGATCCGCGGACAATTGTTGGTCAAGAAGTCGTATTGTTTGGCAAAAAGGAGCTTTGCGGCGTCATTGGCGCCAAACCGCCGCATCTGACGGATGCAAAGGAGCGTAGCCAAGCCTTTACCATGGAGGAAATGTTTATTGATCTGGCTTTGCCGGAAGCAAAAGTGAGAGAACTAGTCAGCGTAGGCGATGTGGCCATGATTAAACGGAAAGCTATTAAATTAAACGGCACCTCAATGGCAGGTAAAGCCATGGATGATAGAGCGGGAGTGGCGGTGATGCTTGCTTGTTTACAGGAATTACAGCGCTTGCATCACCTGGCCGATGTTTATGCCGTGGCTACTGTGCAAGAAGAAGTGGGGGTGCGTGGAGCCACCACAATCTCTTACGGTATAGTGCCTGATATTGGTATTGCCATTGACGTTACCCATGGTGCCATGCCCGGAGTTCCTGAGTATGATACCTGTAAATTAGGCAAAGGACCCGGCATTACCGTGGGCCCCAATATTCATCCTAAAGTGGCATCAGAACTGATACGCATTGCCAAAGAATATAATATTCCTTACCAGCTGGAAACGGCAACGGGTCCAACCGGAACGGATGCGCGGGCCATCCAAGTGACACGTGGCGGTATTCCTACCGGTTTGGTCTCTATACCACTGCGTTATATGCATACTTCCGTGGAGCTTTTGGATTTGGAAGATATAAAACAGACTGGCCGTTTACTGGCTTATTTCATAGCGTCTGTTAATTCGGAATATGTGGAGGAACTGGCATGCTTTTAATTAAAAAATTAACAGAAGCATACGGTGTCTCCGGTGACGAATCCGGAGTGCGCAATTTATTGCGGGAAGAATTAACTCCCTATGCGGAAAAAATTGAAACTGATTCCCTCGGTAATTTATATATAAAAAAAGGCATCGGGAAAAAGCCGCGCGTCATGGTCGCCGCCCATATGGATGAAATTGGACTGATGGTTGTGGGTATTGAAAGTAACGGGCTTTTGCAAGTTAAGACAGTGGGCGGTGTGGACGAGCGGGTTTTAGTTTCCAAACCGGTAGTAGTGGGGGAGAATCACGTTCCCGGAGTAATCGGGGCTAAAGCCATTCATTTGCAAAAGCCCCATGAACGGAAAAAACCTTTGGAAGTGGAACAACTTTACATTGATATAGGAGTGAAAAATAAAGAAGAAGCAGAGAAGATGGTTAAGATCGGCGATTATGCTGCTTTTTTGGCAACCACCCATGAAATTGGCGATAACTGTCTTATCGGTAAAGCCATGGACAACCGGGTGGGATGCGCCATTTTGGCGGAGCTGGTGAAAGAAGATTATGACCTGGAATTAACTGCTGTTTTCACCGTACAGGAGGAAATAGGTTTGCGGGGAGCATCCGTTGCCGCCTATAATGTACATCCTGATTTTGCTTTAGTTTTGGAAGGAACTACAGCCAGTGATGTGGCCGGGGTGGAAGATACAGGTTATGTCACTAAACTGGGAGGCGGCCCGGCCATTTCCATCATGGATTCCTCCTTTATTGCTCCCCAAAAGGTGATAAATTTTCTTGTGGAAACAGCAAAAAAATTAAATCTTCCCTTTCAGTTGCGCCGCCTTACCACCGCCGGTACAGATGCCGGCGCCATTTCCCAGGCCCATGGCGGTATTCCCAGTGCCGTTATTTCCGTGCCTTGTCGCTATCTACACTCACCTACGTCTATTATCAGTTTGGACGATTATGAGAATACATTACGTTTGGCCAAAGGCGTCTTAATGGCCATAGCTGAAGGAGGGCTCTCCCTTGAAGGATTTGCTGAAAAAATTAAGTGAAACATATGGTCCCTCAGGCAGGGAAGAAAAAATACGCAAAGTGATTGCCGGTGAAATCAAAGATTTTGTGGATGAAGTTTTTACCGATCCCTTGGGTAACCTTTATGCCGTAAAAAAAGGAAAAAGCACAAAAATTATGGTTGCCGCCCATATGGATGAAATTGGTATTATTGTCACTTACATTGATAAGGACGGATTTTTGCGCTTTAGTAATGTGGGTGGTGTTTCGCCCCAGATTCTCTTGGGTCAGCGTGTCACATTTGGTAACGGTGTTGTGGGCAGTATTGGTGTGGAAAAACTGGATGACATCAAGAAACTAACCCTTGACAAGCTTTATATTGATATTGGGGCGAAAAACAAAGAAGAAGCAGAAAAACTTGTGAAAATCGGAGATATTGCCACTTATGACCGGGAAGCAGCAGTGATGGGTACAAGAGTAATTGGTAAAGCCATGGATAACCGGGCAGGTTGTGCCGTAGTCATAGAGGCGCTGCGCCGGTTAAGGGAAACAGAAAACGAAATATATGCAGTTTTTACTACTCAAGAAGAAGTGGGACTACGTGGTTCCCGCACTTCCAGCTACCGCATCAATCCCGATCTTGGTCTGGCTGTGGATGTCACGCTGGTGGGCGATACACCGGAACCGCCGGCTCTTAATGTGGCTTTAGGTAAAGGGGCTGCCATCAAAGTAAAGGATGCTTCCGTCATTTGTCATCCTAAAATTAAAGCAATGCTGTCTGAATTGGCGGCAAAACATAAGATTCCTGTACAAATGGAAGTGTTGACGGCGGGAGGTACAGATGCCGGCGCTATTCATTTAACTAGAGAAGGCGTTCCTTCCGGCGTTATTTCCATCCCCTGCCGCTATGTTCACACTCCTGTGGAAATGGTGGATTTAGACGATATGGAAAACTCCGTCAAGTTATTAACAGCTTTCTTAAGCACATCTGTAAAGATGCAGGAAGCTTTTCCTTGCGCTCTTGTTTAACTCGTGCTAAAATAGCAAAAAAGGGCGGTATTGCACAGCAAACTGCACCAATTGCTAAGAGGTAAAAACATAATATCCTACCAACCCAGATAACTGCTTGGAGCCTTTGGGACCGGGACAGTTAGGAAGGGAATGAGATTTTTTTGCCTTCTGACACTGTCAGAAGGCTTTTAATTTCTTATTGGTGGTAAATTTTAACAGAAACTTATCGTTACTAGAAAAAGTTAAGGAGGGGGACGGGGATGCGTATTGTGATTGTCGGTGCCGGCAATGTGGGAACAGCCCTGGCAATTTTGCTGCAGCGGGCCGGTCACGAAATTGTGGGCTTAACCTGCAGAACAAAAGCTTCAGCCAAAGCTGCCGCCGCACATGTGCAGGTGCCTTATGGCACTGATCCCTTAGAGTTTACGCCGCATGCCGAGCTTGTTTTTATCACCACACCGGACCGTTCCATAGCCGAAGTTTGTGGCAAAATTGCAGGTAAAAAAGGTTTTGCCCCCGGTACGGTGGTTGCCCATACAAGCGGTGCTCACAATTCTCAAATCCTCAATCCGGTAATCCCTTTAGGTGCTTTCCCCCTATCTTTTCATCCTTTGCAGACTTTTGCCCATCCCCTTGCCGGCGCAGAAAACCTCCCGGGTTCCTATATAACCGTTGAAGGCCACAAGCAGGCTCTAGGTGTGGGACGTCAACTGGTAAAGGACCTGCAGTGCAAGTTGCTGGAAATCTCCACGGAAAGTAAACCTTTGTATCACTGCGCCGCCGCCATTGCTTGTAATTATTTCACAGCTGTCATCGATGCGGCTTTGCAGGTTATGGAGGCGTCAGGGATTAAGCGTCAAGAAGCACTGCCGGCGCTTTACCCGCTAATTGCAGGAACTTTGCAAAATATTCGCAAAACCGGCACAACGGGAGCCTTAACGGGCCCCGTTGCCCGGGGCGATGTGGGAACGGTGGAGACACATTTGGCTGCTTTGGCGGCAAAAATTCCTCATCTGCTGCCTTTATATGCCACCTTAGGCGAAGTTGCTGTGGACATTGCCGCCCGCAAAGGCACTCTGGATGCTTTAGGCCAGGAACAATTTTTAAAGCTTTTTGGGGAGGTAAAAAAATGACAACAAAAGTTACTGTCCGTACCATCGCGCAGATGAAAAATAGGGGCGAGAAGATTACCATGGCCACGGCTTATGATTTTGCAGCCGCCCGTGTGGTGGATGAGGCAGGGATTGATACCATTTTAGTGGGAGATTCTTTGGGGATGGTTGTTTTAGGCTACGAAAATACTTTACCCGTGACCATTGAAGACATGATCCATCACGGTAAAGCCGTTGTCCGGGGAACTAAGCGGGCCATGGTCATAATCGATATGCCCTTTTTAACTTATCAGGTTTCCCCTGAAGAGGCGCTGCGCAATGCGGGACGCATTATCCAGGAAACCGGAGCCACTGCCGTGAAGCTGGAAGGCGGAGTGGAAATAGCCGACACAGTGAAGAAAATTGTGGGTGCCGGCATTCCGGTTTTTGGGCATATCGGCCTGACACCGCAAGCTGTAGGTCAGATGGGCGGTTTTGTGGTGCAGGGAAGAGACGAAAAAGTGGCGGCACAACTTGTAGAAGACGCTTTGGCGCTACAGGAAGCCGGTGCCTGTGCCGTAGTTTTGGAAGGTATTCCCTGGCAGTTGGGCAAATTCATTACCGAAAAACTAGCCCTCCCCACCATTGGTATTGGCGCCGGTGTCCATTGCGACGGGCAAGTACTTGTCTACCATGACATCCTTGGTTTGCAAACTGACCTGCGGCCTAAATTTGTAAAAAGTTTTGGGCAATTTTATCAGCTCATGGTGGAAGCCATGCGCAATTATGCCGCAGAGGTTAAAGCGGCAACCTTCCCGGCACCGGAACATACCTTTACCATGGATGAAACAATTATGGCAAAAATACAGGAGAAATATTGATGGCAAAAAAAATTGTTCACCGTATCTACGAACTGCGTTCAATCCTGCGAGAAATCCGCGCCGCGCAGAAAACAATTGGCTTTGTGCCCACCATGGGGTATCTCCATGAAGGTCATTTGTCTTTAATCCGCCAGGCAGGAAAAGATTGCGATTTTGTGGTCATTAGTATTTTTGTTAATCCGCTGCAGTTTGGTGCCGGCGAAGATTATGCAGAGTACCCGCGCGCTTTATCCAGGGATGCAAAGCTGGCCTTTGCCAACGGTTGTGACCTGATTTTTGCCCCTACGGTAAAAGAAATGTATCCGCAAGGTTTTGCTACCTTTGTGGAAGTGGAACGCCTCAGTGAACATCTTTGCGGGGCCAGCAGACCCGGGCATTTCCGCGGCGTTACGACTGTGGTGACTAAATTGTTTAATCTTGTTGAACCGGATCATGCGTATTTTGGGCAAAAAGACGCTCAGCAAGCTTTTATCATTAAAAGAATGGTAGCTGATCTTAATTTTGACATCACCATTCACATTTTACCCACGGTACGTGAAACTGACGGTTTGGCCATGAGTTCGCGCAATACTTACTTAAACCAAAAGGAGCGGCAAGCAGCGCCGGTGCTTTACCGCAGTCTTTGTGCCGCCAAGGAAAAAATCACACAGGGGGAAAGAGATGCCGCAAGCCTCATTGCCTATATTACCAAGCTTATTAAACAAGAACCTTTAGCGGATATTGATTATGTAAATATAGTTGATCTGGAAAACTTGCAGCCCTGCAAAAAAATTTCCGGTAAAGCACTGATAGCAGTGGCGGTACGTTTTGGCAGCACCCGTTTAATTGATAATATCATTGTGGAGGTATAAAGATGCTGCGGGAAATGTGTAAAGCTAAAATCCACCGGGCAACCGTCACGGACGCCAACTTGCATTACGAAGGCAGTATCACCATCGATGAAGAATTGTTGGTGGCAGCGGATATCCTTCCTTATGAAAAAGTACAAATTGTCAACATTAATAACGGTGCCCGCTTTGAAACCTATGTCATTAAAGGTAAAAGAGGCAGCGGCACCATTTGCCTCAATGGTGCCGCTGCCCGTCTTGTCCAGCCCGGTGATCTTATTATTATCATTTCTTACGCCCTTGTGGAGGAAGAGAAAATAGAAAAATTTAAACCGAAAATAATTTACGTCGATGCAAATAACAGGATAATTAACAGGAAAGAAAAAGAAGGCTAAAAGCAAAATAAGGCTATTGGTACTGCACATCATCTACATTTACACCATTGACAAAAAATGTGCCAGCTGGTATGATTTTAATTGTTAAGGGAAAATTGAATATGGATAATCTAAGGTGCCCTGAAAAGGGAGAATAGGGAAGTACGGTGAAAAACCGTCGCGGACCCACCACTGTGATCGGTGACGAATCCCTGGATGCCACTGGGTTTTTACACCTGGGAAGGCTGGGAGGAGGATGAACCGTAAGCCAGGAGACCTGCCTTGGATTAGTGTGGTTTATGGACGAAAGGGGAGCAAATTCGTCATAAATCCCTTTTGTGCTTTTTTAGTGACTTTAAGATGGGAAAAGTCTCTTAGCGTTTTGCTGGGAGACTTTTTTTGTTGCCGGGGCCGGAACCACCGCCGGCAAAAAGCCGGCAACCAAAAAAACATGAAAGAGAAGAAGTGAAGGTGATTAAAATCAAAGCTGCAAAACAACCAGAAGAAACGCTGGTTAAACTGCTGGTTTTACTGTTCTTTGTCTCTTTCATCACAAGTTTGCGGCTGTTGCTGATTACTGCTGTTTTGGTAACAATATATTGCTTTTTTACATGTGAATATAAAGATTTATACAAGTTTGTCCGATCTGTTTTGCCCTTTATGGCTCTCTTACTCTTGCCGGCAGTAATCAGATTTATTTTGGCCCAGGATTTGGCTGATTTGGATTTTACCATAATGGTTAGCGGTAAAATTTTTGTTTCAGCACTGTGCCTGGGGGCAGTTATGTCCCGTCATTCAGCCCTTTACCTGGTGGAAGGAGTTCTAAAGCTGGGATTGCCGCCCCTGTTTAACAGTATTTTAGTCCTGACTTTCAGATATTGCCACATGGTAAGCGCAGATGTGCAAATTGGCAGAAAAGCACTGGCCGGCAGGGGTATTGCCGAAAGAAGGGGAGGGTCCGTCATCAGTATTTTCGGGGAATGGATAGGGGGTTTTTTTCTTAAAAGCATTTCTCACAGCGAGAGGGTTTTTAAGGCCATGAAGGCCAGAGGCTTTCAGGGCTTGCCTCCAACTAAGGGGATAAAAAACAAAAAAATACTTTGTGAGGCGGGCCTATTGACAATTATTTTAATTTTTGTGCTGCTTATAGATAGGACGGTGTAAGATGGCAATAAAAATCTGCAATTTAAATTTTACATACTCTAATGGGTATCAAGCATTAATTGATATTAATTTAAACATCAAAAAAGGGAAAAAAACAGCCATCCTTGGCCTGAACGGCAGCGGCAAAACCACTCTTTTGTACCATTTAAACGGTATGCACCTTCCGCAGACAGGTTCGGTAGAAGTATTTAATCTGCCGGTTAAACAAGAAAATCTTGCTCACATCAGACGCAAAGTGGGATTCCTTTTTGACTACCCTGACCACCAAATTTTTTCCACCACTGTCTATAACGATATAAAGTTCGGCTTAGATAATTATAGATTTCCTGAAGACGAAAAAGAGCCACGCATTAGAAATATTGCTAAAGCTCTACAGATTGAAAGCCTCCTGTCTTTTCCGCCCTATCAATTAAGTTTAGGACAAAAAAAGAAAGTAGCCATTGCCGGTTTACTTGTGCTGGAACCAAGTATGATTGTATGCGATGAACCTTTTTCCGGTTTAGACGGCCCGTCACTTGTATATTTTAAAAGCTTGCTTGATGACTGGGTGAAAGCGGACAAGACCATTGTCTTTTCCACCCATGATGTGGATCTAACATATGAATGGGCCGAGGAAGTGGTAGTTTTACATGCAGGAAAAATCATCGAGGCAGGCCCGGTGGAAGAAGTGCTGACTAAAGAAGAAGTTTATGTTAGGGCAGGTCTAACAAAACCCTTGCTCTATGAACTGTTTTCCCATTTTAACTGCAAACCAAGAAATATAACTCAAGCGAAAGAGTTACTGGCAAAATTCAGTTTAGAGTACAAAGGTTAAAACAGGCAAATTAAAATTTAAAGGAGGAATGTTTTCCATTTTGGACCGTGTGAAGATGAAACCATGGATGTCGGTTTTATTAAAATGGGAGACAATATTGGGGATCTGGAGCATTATGCGGCTCATTTAATGGTCACCGAAAAAGAATTTGTTAAACAAGGTGGTGAATTTGTAGCCAAACCTGATTACGCCTATACTTTGGAAATGGATAAAGAGCATGGACATATTTATTTTGTTATTGGGGAAGACAGCATTTATGCTGTAGTGACGGAACATAAGCCGCATGAAAACAATATGCAGATCTTTACAGAAGATGAAAAACGAATTTTGCCCTTGCGGGAACATGAGGGCAGCATGAACGTCACCATCCATGATCATAACCACGACCATGATTATTAGCTTTGAGGAGGTTTGTTTATGCATATCGCCGATGGTGTCCTAACAGCTCCCGTCGTTGCAGCTACATACGGCGCAGCAGTTGTCGCCATGGGAGTGGCGGCTAAAGGGATTAAAGAAGAAGAGATCCCCAAGATTAGTTTAATGGCAGGTACGTTCTTTGCAGTTTCACTGATTTCCATTCCTGTATCGCCCACTTCTGTACACCCGCTGTTATGCGGCCTCATCGGGATTATTCTGGGAAAAAAATCGCCTCTGGCTTTTTTCCCAGCCCTTTTATTGCAGGCCTTATTACTTAGACACGGCGGATTAACGGCTTTGGCAGCCAATACATTAATTTTGTCAATCCCGGCATACTTGTCTTACTTGCTTTACTGCAAGCTGCCTAATCTGAAAACACTAGTCAGGGGAGGTATAGCCGGTGCAGTTTCAGTGGTAATTACTGTTATTGCGGTGATAATTTTGCTGGTACTGTCAGATTCAAGATTTGCCGCCGGTGATTTTTCCGTAGTTAAAATTGTCATGTTGGGGCACTTACCAATTTTAGTGGTGGAAACAATTGTTACCGCCTTTGCCGTACAGTTTTTAGAAAAGAATAAAAAAAGCTGGATTGCTGTAAAGGGTGATTAGATGAATTTAAAAGTAAGCAAAAAAACAGTTATTTTTACATGCCTTATATTTATTTTACTGTACTGTGGCACGGCCTTAGCCCATGGTATGTTATTAAAATTGGAAGAGCCGGGAGTATTCAGGGTAGAGTATGACGGCGGCGGTTTTTCCACAAGCACAGAAGTAATACTTTATGATCAAAACGATAAAGTTTTAGCCCAAGGCCTGGTAGACGAAAAAGGTAAATTTTATTTTGATCCCAATTTAGAGGTTTACCGTGCCGTGGCCAATGACGGCATGGGCCACAGGGCAGAATATAAAGAAGGAGTTAAAGTAAGCAGCTTACCTAAACTTCCCGTTGTGATAGGGGTTATAGTGGTGGCTGTGGCTGTCAGTGTGTATTTTAGCAATAAAAGTAAACAAAAACTTAAGGTGTTGTAAAAACCTTCTCTAAAAATATCTAGAAATGATATGATAAGTGTAAATGGAGGAGGATCATGACAAAAGCAGTATTATTGGTAGGGCATGGCAGCAGGCGAAGTGAAGCCAATAAAGCACTTTTTGAATTGCAAAATTATGTACAGCTGTTACGGCCCCAGGAGTATGTGAAGGTAAGTTTTATGGAAGCGGCCGAACCGGATGTGGCAACTGCAATTTCTGAGCTAAACTCACAAGGAAAAACTGAGATAACCGTAGTTCCTGTTTTTCTCTATAATGGGATACATATTACAGAAGATTTACCTGCCATTTTAGATGCAGTAAAAGCAAAGCATCCACAGCTTAACATCAAGCTGGCTGCTGTACTGGGAATAGATCAACGACTGGCAGAAATTGTTTGGGAACGTGTTGATGCAGCCTTTTAAACTTATGATTGAAAAAAGTATGTGGCGAATATTGTTTTGTAGGTTAGGGGGACAAACATGCCGGAAATTTTAGTAGTGGGGATCAATCACAAAACTGCTACAGTGGAAGTGAGAGAAAAACTGGCTTTTACGAAAAGCCAACTCTCCCAAGCTTTTAAATTATTACAAACTCTAGAAGAAATTTCTGAGGCCGTCATCGTCAGTACGTGTAATCGGACGGAAATCTATACTTGCGGCAAAGATCAGGAGTCGCTTTTTGCCGGTACATTAAAGATGTTGGAAAAAATAAAAAAAATAGATTCGCTTACGATCCGTTCTTATCTCTATACATACAAGCAGGAAGAAGCCGTGAGGCATCTTTTCCGCGTCACTGCCGGCCTTGATTCCATGATTATCGGAGAGACACAAATTCTCGGACAAATTAAAACTGCCTATGCCGATGCAGTGGCGGCCGGCTTGGTTGACAGTTATTTTCACACTCTTTTTCGTCTTGCGATCACGGCGGCGAAACGGGTACAAACAGAAACAGATATCAATCAAAATGCAGCCTCCGTTTCTTATGCGGCGGTGGAATTGGCAAAAAAAATTTTTCCTTCCCTGGAAGGCCGGACGGTAATGATTGTGGGGGCCGGTAAAATGAGTGAGCTTACTCTTCGGCACTTGTACGAGCACGGTGCACAAAATGTTTGGGTGGTAAATCGCAACAGGGGCAGGGCAAAAAAAATTGCCGCCAGGTACGGCGGCCGGAGTGAAGATTTCCCAAAGCTTTATCAATGTTTACTGAAGGCGGATATCGTGATTTCTTCCACCAGTGCACCGCATTATGTACTTCGGGCAAAAGAATTAGCTGAAGTACACCGGCAGCGGCAGGGAAAACCACTTTTTTTAATTGATATTGCTGTTCCCCGGGATATTGAACCGCAAGTGGGGGAGCTGGAAAATGTATTTCTTTATGATATTGATGATTTACAAGCCGTGGTGGCGGAAAATCTGGACAAGCGTAAACAAGACGCAATTTTGGCTGAGAAAATTATTGACGAGGAAATCGAAGAATATAAAAAATGGTTTAAAACAAGGGCGGCCGCTCCGCTTATTGCCGCCTTACACGCAAAAGCAGAAAAGATACGCTCTTCGCACTTGGAAGTTACGTTACGTAAACTTGCCCACCTGGATGAACGGGAAAAAAAACATGTGGAAAATTTGACTCGCGCCCTTGTTAACAGCATCATACGTGACCCGGTGCTGCGTTTAAAAGAGTCGGCTTTAGAAGCTAAGCGGGACTTTTATTTAAATTCCTTTTGCCATCTCTTTGCTTTGGAAGATTTCCTCGATGAAAACTCATAGTTTCCTGCGGGTAAGACCGGGGTAACTGTATTCTAACAGAAGGGAAGTAAAAATTTATGTCAGATTTATATCCAGTTTTTCTCAAGCTTAAGCAGCAAAAATGTCTGGTGGTGGGCGGGGGAGAAGTGGCTGCCAGGAAAGTACAGTCACTTTTAGCCTGCCAAGCCGATGTTTATGTGATTAGTCCCCAATTACACCCGCCATTGTCTCAATTTGTTGCTGCGGGGAAAATAAGGGCCTTTCAGCGTCCCTATCAAAAAGAAGATCTTGCAGGAGCAAAGCTGGTGATTGTAGCTACGGAACAAAAGGAAGTAAATCAGCAAGTGGCATCTCATTGTGCCGAAAAAGGCATCCTGTGTAATGTGGTGGATGAGCCGGAATTATGTGATTTTTTTGTACCGGCAGTAGTAAAGCAAGGCCCTTTAAAAATTGCCATTTCCACTTCCGGGCAGGCTCCTGTTTTCGCAAAACAAATCAGGGTGAATTTAACTGAACATTTTGATGAAGCTTATAAAATTGTGATTGAGATGGTGGGCCGTGCCCGCACCGAGCTGCTTGAGAAAGTTAGTGACGCTACAAAGCGCAGGAAGAAGATTTCCTCATTGCAGCTGGAAGAATTGGTGCAACTTTATCGTTCAGGCGGGAAAGAAGCTTTGACGCAAAGAATAAATGCTTTGCTTAATTTAGATGCATAATGTGAACGTTCCAGTTTTAAAAG
>JAAYMK010000076.1 GCA_012521405.1 Bacillota bacterium | reverse complement strand
TAAAGAAAAAGGGAATGGCAAAAATGACGCCCAAGATTAAGCCGGCTGTTTTTAAAACAGGCTTATAATATTGTAAAATCATTTTTTTCCCCTTCTCGATAAAACTGTACATTAACTCTTCCTCCCTCTCCGCACTGCCATATTTAAATTGACAGTTTTATTGTGGGTGGCTTATAATTGGGGTACGGAACAATTCCAGTATAATTTGTCAGTAGTGTCTTTTCTGCTGTCAAGGGGATGTGTATGCAAGCGGAAATATGATCTGTGGAACTGCCTTAGTTTCACAGATTTTATTGTATTTTGAAAGATGGTGGCTTCATGAAGAAAAATTATCGCAAAGTAAAGCAGGTG
Source organism: Bacillota bacterium (assembly GCA_012521405.1). Taxonomy (GTDB): domain Bacteria; phylum Bacillota; class Dethiobacteria; order Dethiobacterales; family Dethiobacteraceae; genus JAAYSO01. Next base: position 44,637 of record JAAYMK010000076.1, on the reverse strand, counting down.
CTGTGGACAATATTATTTATCAATCTGCTTGTGGCGGCGCTGAAAATTATCGTGGGAGTGATGATTAAAAGTGCAAGTATGACAGCTGATGGCTTTCATTCCATTACGGACGGTTCATCTAATATTGTCGGTTTAATTGGTATACATTTCGCTTCCCAACCTGTGGACGAAGATCATCCTTACGGTCACAGTAAATTTGAGATGTTGGCGGGATTGGTGATTGCCGGGATGCTGTTTGTGCTGGGAGGAAAAATTGTCATCGATGCCGTCAGCAGGTTTATTAACCCCATCACACCGGAGGTTACGTTAGAAAGTATCTTAATCCTGCTTTTAACTTTATGTGTAAATGTTTTCGTCAGTAGATATGAACATAATAAAGGCGAGGCATTAAACAGTCAAATCCTAATTTCAGATTCATTGCATACAAAAAGCGATATTTATATCTCTTTAGGTGTGCTTTTAACGCTTGTTGGTGTTAAAATGGGTTTGCCACCCATTATTGATCCCCTGGTTTCTTTAGTTGTTGCCGGTTTTATCCTTTTTGCCGCCTATCAAATTTTGTGTGACAACGGTGATATCCTGCTGGACAGAGCTGTGGTGGATCCTGAAGAAATAGGCAGGATTGTCATGAGTTTTGAAAAAGTAAAAGATGTGCATAATATTCGCAGCAGGGGAAGTAAACACGATATGCATATTGACATGCATATCGTTACAGAACATGATTTAAGCGTGGAAGAATGTCATGAATTAATGCATGAAATTGAAGATAAAATTAGAAACGTCTTAAAGCAAAAGGTGCAGGTATTGGTTCATGTAGAACCGCTTAAAAACGAATAGAAGCAAAAAACAATTCAGTGCTTAACGGAAAGATGGCTTCCGGGAATTTCAGCCCAAAAGCCATCTTTTTTCTTGCCGCAAATAATTTTACCTGTTTTGTAATACAGCTTTGAGGACATAATTTTTTACTTGGCTCATATCTTCAATGCTGCAGGAGGTACCTTCCCGGCCTAAACCGCTCATTTTGTAACCGCCGAAAGGTATTTCCAAATTGCTGTAAAGACTGCTGCCGTTTATGGCCACTGTTCCGGTTTCCAAAGCTGCTGCCGTAAGCATGGCATTATTTAAATCAGAAGTAAAGACACCGCCGCTTAAGCCGTAAATAGAATTATTGGCAATCTTTACAGCTGCTTCTCGCGTGGTAAATTCAATAACAGGGAAAACAGGGCCAAAGACTTCCATATCTCGCGCCACGTCCATGTCCGGCGTCACATCAACTAAGACTGTAGGTTGATAAAAGGCATGATTAAATCTTTTTCCGCCATACATTAATTTGGCGCCTTGCTTAATTGTGAGGTTAACTTGTTCCTCTACCCTTTTTGCCGCTTTTTCGCTGATGAGACTGCCCATTTGTGTCTTTTCATCCACAGGATCACCCACAATCACTTCAGCCAATTTGTCAATCAATTTGCGTACAAAAGCGTCCTTGATGCCGCTTTGCACCAAAAATCTCTTAGGCGCCATACATGTTTGGCCGCTATTGTAGATTCTGGTCATAGCTTCATTGACGGCCAGATCAAGGTCGGCATCAGCAAAAATGATAAATGCGTCATTACCGCCCAGCTCCAGGAAAACTTTGTGCAAATAAGGTGCGGCATAATTATTAATTTCCAGGCCCACTTCTGTACTGCCGGTTAAACTTACAGCATTAATTTTGGGCGTGGATACCAACCATTTTCCCAAGGTAGATCCCCTGCCGGTTACCACTTGGAGGGCATTACCGGGAATGCCGCATGCCAGCATAATTTCACACATGCGGATGAGGGCAAGGGGATTGTCTGTGGCCGGTTTCAAGATGACGGCATTGCCGGCCGCCAAAGCGGGGCCGATTTTTTGCGTGGCCAGGATTAAAGGATAATTAAAAGGAGTGATGCACACTACTACCCCTAAAGGTTCGCGCCGGGTAAAAACAATATCTTTTTCCGCACCCGGTTGTACATCGGGCATAACTGCACCATAAGTATGATTTACTTTTTCCGCGTAGCTTTCAAATTTTACCGCTGCGTCATGCACTTCATTTCTGGCCACATAAAGGGGTTTGCCAGATTCTTTACTTAACAGCTCCACAAGTTCATTTTCGTGCTCTAAAATGGCTTGCGCACATTTTTTTAAAATGGAGGCCCTTTCATATGTGGGAACGGAGCTCCATGCTTTTTTCCCTTCCTGTGCTATTTCCAAACAGCGGTCCACGTCATCCTTGGTGGCCGAGGGAACAGTATCAAGTAATTCCTGTGTAGCCGGATTAATTACCTTAATTTCTTCACCGGAGCTTGAGGCAACTTTTTGCCCGCCAATTAACATTTTCATCAATCTTTCTCCTTTCTTTTGTTTATACAATCCCGGGCATAGCAAAAGATAAAAACAATAAATCCTTCATAAGATTCTGAACTTTTTGCTTATCTTTTTATCTGGATATAGTATATAAGAAGCAACAAATAAATACAATAAGTCGTGCTTATGATATAATTGTTGGCAATGAGAGTAAACTTGGAAGAGGGATGTGGTCTAAGGATGCAAAATGTGCAGGCAGATAGTGCCTTCATCCGTTCCATGCAAAAATTAAAAGCGTGGCTGGAAACGGCGGATAAAATTCTTATCGGTGCCGGTGCCGGTTTAACGGCGGCAGCAGGTTTAAGCTATTTGGATGAAGAGCTTTTTAAACAATTTCAGCCGGAAATGGCTGCTATGGGGTATCGCCACCCGTACGAACTTTTTGACCGCTTTAAAGAAAACTGGCCGGCGGCGCGGGAATGGGCTTACAATATAAAACATATTCATTTTGTCCGCTATCAATTTCCGCCCTCTGAACTTTATAAAAAATTACTCCAAGTGGTTCAAGATAAAGACTTTTTTGTCATTACCTCCAATTGTGATCGCCAGTTTTTCCGGACCGGTTTTCCTATGACACGTGTTTTTGAGGCCCAAGGCAGTTATGACAGGTTAAAATGTGTGAGAAGCTGTACAAAGGAAACTTGGCATATCAAGCCTTTTATTGATAAACTGCTTCCTTTAATCGATCCGGAAACTTTTATGATTAAAGATGAAAGTGCCATACCCGCTTGCCCTTATTGTGGGGCACCGCTTTTTGCCGCAGTACGTGATTATGAAGAATATGAAGAGGAAAAAAATCGTTATCTTGATTGGGTGGAAAGCACCATTGGAAGAAAGTTGTGTATATTGGAAATAGGTGTGGGTTTTAATACCCCCGCTGTCATCCGTTGGCCCTTTGAACGTTTGACTTATTACCACAATCAGGCCCATTTATTCCGTGTCAATTATGAATATAAAGAAGTGCCCGGTCATGGTGGTTTTCCCATGGTGCCGGAAGAACTAAAGGAGAAAGATAAAGCAACACCTCTGCCTTATGACGCCAAGGATGTCATTGAGTGGTTGGCGGAGCATATGGTGGTAAAGGATGAGAACCAGGCGAAACTATAGCTGTAAAAAAAGTCCGCCTTTTGCGCGGACTTTTTTGTGATAATTCAGTAATTTTTGATTACTCTATTTCTCTTTACACCCGGTATGGAACCGGATCCGTAAAAAAACTTTCATCCACGTCCTCCGGTGCGCCGTATTTGCCAATCATGATGAAAATTTCTCTATCTTCACCGTCTATGGTCATGGTACCAAACCCGCGGCCCACACTGTACATACGTTTCCAATTATCCAGGAAACATAGGGTGTCGCTACGGAAGCCAACTTTGTCGCCAAGCAGTTTTTCCATATTTTGTTCCGTTAAACTGACAAAGTACATGCCTTCTTTGATTTTTACGTAGTAGCAGGGTTCATCGGAGCTGGGCAATACTTTAAGCACGTCATTCATTTGCTCATTGAATGTTTTTTCATCTTCTTTCTGGCCAGGAGGCATTTTGGGATAAGTAATACGGTACCAAAAAGGATCATGATAAATATGTACCGTGGCCAGCCTGTGCCCATAAGTCCATTTGACAGATGTTCCTACCAGATCGGTGGTGAACCCGTGGCGACGAAGATCTGTGTGTGGTTTGTCCTCTTCTTTGATGTACCCAAAGCCCCAATGGCTTTCAATTAGATATGGGTAATAAGGGTTTTCACCCATGGCACAACGCAGGAAAGTCACCAACATTTGTTCTTTATCAATAACCCAGGTATGGTTTTCGCGCGGTGTTTTATCTGAGATGCAGTAAGAAACAAGATAGGTCCAATCATCAGCTTTGCGGCATTCATATTTTTCCGCTTTTAAGGTCTCACTACCTTTAATGCTCCATTCAACAGTTGTTTCGTCAATAAAATTAAGTACTGCATCACCGGTTTCTTCACCTGTGTCAATAACAAACTCAAAACGCTTGCCGGCCAACTCGAAACAACGGGGTGGGTCATACTGGCTGATGGACAACGCCGCCGCTTTTTCATCATATTCTTTTGCCAAATTCATAGTTCAAGCCTCCTTGTAAAATGTATTTGAGTAAAGTATATAGTAGTTTCTGTTAAAAAGTCAATCTTCTTTAAATTGCTAATCTTCAGTCAGTAAGTGGTGGCAGCTAGTTTTGCTTAGTTTTAAAGCAAAAAAAGAGTTCGACTGGGGCAGTCGAACCCATTTAAACTTTATTCTTCTTCTTCGTCGTCCTCTTCGGCTCTTTTGTGCTTTTGGGGTACACAGAGCACATCGCAGGGGAAAATCTTGTTGGGGTCTGTAATATGCGGGTTAGCTTTAATTAAAGCTTGCAGTGAGACTCCGAAGCGCTGGGCGATTAAGAACATGGTGTCGCCGGGCTTAACCGTATAACGTCCTTGGAAGCCGGGAGGACAATGTTTCGGTATGCGGCAATCTTGGTGTGGTTTCCCAGGGACGCAAAGCACATCGCAGGGGAAAATCTTGTTAGGATCAGAAATATGCGGGTTAGCTCTAATTAAATCTTGTAGTGAGACTCCGAAGCGCTGGGCGATTAAGAACATGGTATCGCCGGACTTGACGGTATAGCGCCCTTGGAAACCGGGAGGACAATGGCTGGGTTTGCGGCATGTGGCTTGGTGAGATAAAACTTCCGCTTCTACGGTATCTACCATCGGCGAACGATGAAGTATTTGCTTTTGTGCATCTAAAATTGCCTCAAGGGTTTTACTGTAGACACGCAGGAGGAAGTAATCATCTTTAGGGAAATGTGTAAGTGTGTATGACTGGCCCAGGCTCGCTTGTTCTTCGCAGTCACACGGTTCTAACTGAGCAGCAACATCCTCTTCTTTTTCCATGGGAACTTCTTGTTCTTTTAAGATTTCATCAGACATGGCGCACAACTACCTTTCTTGTAAGTGTTAAAGAAATCAAAAAGCCGCAGCTTTAGATTTCACCATATCATATGCAAAAGCTATCGAGAAAGTTCTTGCTGCAAAGGCAACAAGAAAAGTAGTTGTTTTTTATCTTTGGTGACACTTTGCCAGCTTAAATTTCGGCAAATAATTTTATACAGTAGTCACAGTAAGTTTAACCTCGTACCACTGCCCCCTTTGGGGTTTAAGCAGCTTGCTGAAAGGGGCGTTTGTAGCCATCGCTTGTGCCAGACCGTTCAGATATTGGTCAACATCACCGCCTCTTGCCAAGCTGTCATGATGATGGGGGATAACAATTTGCGGGCCAAGGTGATTAATAAATTGGGCCAGTGCGGTTTGTGAATGTCCCGGAATTTGCATTAAGGCCAGATTAGGGCGGCAATTTTGTAAGCGAGTGTATTGTTCAGCGACAATTTTTCCGCCCCAAAAAAGGATCCTGAGATTATTTTTCGTAGTTACAAGGTAGCTGACAAATTCCAGTGAACCGTTATTGTTGACTCGTTCCATTCCGGCCAGCCCGTGCTTTTCCGCCAATTCCTTACCAAATGTGCTCATGGTATAAGGCAAATCTACATGCTTGCCGAAAAAAGCTTGGATGGTGCAATCCGCAAATGCAAAAATTTGGCCGTCTGTCACGGCATGAATATGCTTTGGATTGAGGTCAAAATAAGCGGCAAGATCGTATGCCGAAAGCATTCCCACCAAAACTTTGGCATTAAACTTTTCCGCCAAATAGCCCAGATCCATGACATGATCATAATGTGTGTGGCTGACAAGAATATAGTCTGCTCCCTCGATTTCTTCTGGGGAGAAGTTTTTATTGGTTGACCCGGTAAGATAAGGGTCAGTAACAATTTTTTTCCCACCGGGAAGCTCAATTTCAAAACAAGAGCAAGCAAGCCAACGAATTTTTAAGCCTCCGGCACAAACTTCCGTTTTGTTGTTCATCTGCATACTCCTTTCCGGTAGTTTGTTTTTATCCTTTTTACAGCCTGTTTAAATCCCTTTCTGTAAAGTAAAGAAGAATACCTTCCTAATTTAGTTTTTTAAAGGGTTTTCTTTCCCATGCGACTAATTTTTACAATGACTGAGAAAAGCTTTCTAAACATGAAGCAAATGCTCTGCCTTCATAGAGGCAAAAGTAATAAGGATTGCAGAAATTATGATAGAATTACTAATGGTATTACGAGTAGCTTGAGGAAGTAAAAAGATTTTAGCATCTTTTATAGCAATGGCTAAAGGAGAGGTAAGATGAAGGTCAAAATGGAATGCGTGCCCTGCTATTTGCAGCAAGTACTATCCGCCATCAAAATAGGAAAATATCCAGCAGAAAAGGCCAATGATGTTTTTCAGGCTGCCATGCGCATTATTCCTCAACTGGATATAGATGCTTCTCCGGCAGAAAATTCTACCCTGGTACTGCTGGAAGCTTATAAAGCCATGGGTATGGAAGATCCCTTTAAACATGCCAAACAGGAATCCAATGAAATGGCGCTAAAATTATTTCCTCAACTAAAAAAGCTGGTAGAGACGGCGGAAGATCCGCTGCTAGCGGCTTTTAAAGTATCGGTGGCAGGTAATATCATTGATATGGGGATTATGCCGGATTTTGATCTTGATCTGGCACTGGCGGAGATTACGGAAAAAGAATTTGCTTTATGTGATTACGATGAGTTTAAACGCTTACTGCAACAAGCACAAAAGATTATGATTTTAGGTGATAACAGTGGGGAAATTGTCTTTGACAAGTTGCTGGTGCAGGCGTTAAAAACCCGGCAAAAACAGGTAACTTATGTGGTAAAAGAAGCGCCTATTCTTAACGATGTTACCATGGAAGATGCGGTGGCAACGGGTATGACGGAAATTGCCGAAGTGATCACTAACGGCGCCGGATTTTTAGGAACAATACTCACAAGGTGTTCTCAAGAGTTCCTGCAAAAGTTTGCCGAGGCAGATCTGGTAATCGGCAAAGGACAAGCTAATTTCGAGTCCCTGGAAGGAAATGAATTTGCCGGGAAGAAAACATTTTTTGTGTTGAGAGCCAAATGTGACCTGGTGGCAAAATGTGCCGGTGTAAAATTTGGCGAAACTGTTTTCATGCGTAATAAAATCAAAACTTCCTAAATAAAGGAGAAAAAAATGAAAAAATTACTTCATGTTTCCACGGTACACGGATTGCTGGATTTGCTTGACCATGATTGGGACCGGTTGAGGCTGTTTTTAAAAAAACATGGTTTCCACGGCGTAGAACTTTTTACTTATCAGGGATATGACAACAGTACTGTACCCCGGGAGCTTGTGGCAGGAATCCACTTGGGTTATAAGCCCATGTGGCTGGATCTTTGGAGAGGCGATTTGCCGGCACTTTTACATCAATTTGGCAGTGAAGAAGAAATTATAAATTACTACGGCGGCACCGACAGGCAGGTTCTTATAGATTATTACCGCCGCGAGTTTGCGTTGGCAAAAAGTATCGGTGCAAAATACATGGTTTTTCATGTGGCCCATGTGGAATTATTACATACGTATACCTGGAAATTTACCTATACAGATGAAGATGTGATGGCTGCTTGTGCCGAACTTATCAATGAAGTTTTTGGAGATGACGATGCCGGAATTATGTTATTGCTGGAAAATTTGTGGTGGCCGGGCATGCGACTATTAGATTACAAGGCAACAAAAAAGTTTCTTGCCAGTATTTCGTATCCTCGCAAAGGTATTGTGCTGGATATAAGCCATTTAATTTGCACAAATCCATCCCTAAAAAATGAAGCAGAAGCTTGCAGCTATATTTTGGCAAGTTTAGCGGCTCTACATGAACTGAAAAAAGAGATCAAAGCCATCCATTTAAACAGTACCTTGCCGGGTGCTTATTTGGCGGCTGATCATTCGGTACAAATTGAAAAGTTAAAACAAGCAAAATCTTTGCAAGAGAAAGTGGGCTTGATAATGCCGCATATTCAAAAGATAGATGCGCATCAACCTTTTTGCAGCCCGGAAATAAAGAAAGTGATGGCGGCTGTCCAACCGCAATATTTGGTCTTTGAACTCCTGACAAACTCCGTGGAAGAATTGGAAGAGGCAATTGTGCGGCAAAACCAAGCTTTGCTTGCAACCGTTAAAGATTAAAGAAAGGAGATTTAAAAAAATGAAATATCCACATCTTTTTGCCCCGCTGGAAGTTGCCGGGACATTATTTAGAAACAGATTGTTATCGTCACCTCAAGGCTACTATAATCTTGGGCCCGATTTATTTCCCAATGATGATATGGTTGCTTATTTTGAAATTAAAGCTCGAGGTGGGTTTGCTTCCGTCTGTATAGGCGACTGTATTGTGGACTGGAAAAACGGGCGTCATTACGATTGGTTGCTGCCCATGGACAATCCGAAAATGCTGCCCGGACTTTCCAAAGTAGCTAATGCGATATCACGCCATGGTGCCGTTGCTGCCGCTGAATTGTCCCACGCCGGCATGTATGCACAAGCATCTTATGCTGCCGGTGCAGAGCTTTACGGTCCTGTGGCTACCATTAATCAATATGGAGAAGTCAAAGAAATGCCGGAGGAAATGATTGAGTATATTATCGAGGCCTTTGGGAAAGCGGCCGCTTTTGCCAAACAATGCGGTTTCGGGATGGTGACAATTCATGGCGGTCACGGTTGGTTAATTTCACAGTTTTTTTCACCCAAGCTTAATACCCGTAAAGATAAATGGGGCGGAAGCTTCGAAAACCGTATCCGTTTTCCCCTAGCCGTCATTGACAGTGTGCGCCGTGCTGTGGGTAAAAACTTTCCTATTGAATTCCGCTTGAGCGGTGCAGAGCTTTATCCGGAAGGATACGATTTGGATGAAGGTATTGCTTTGGCCAAAGCCATTGATGGTAAAGTGGATATCATCCATGTTTCCGCCGGCCACCATGAAGCACCGGAGGCGACCATTATCACTCATCCAAGTATGTTTCTTCCGGATGGTGTCAATTTGCAATATGCCGCCGCCATTAAGCAACACGTTAAATCTTATGTGGCAACTGTAGGTGCCTACACCGACCCGGCGCAGATGGAAGAAATCATTGCTTCCGGCCAAGCCGATTTCATTGCCATGGCCCGCCAGACCTTGGCCGATCCCGATTTGCCGCTAAAAGCACGCAGTGGCCGGGATGATGAAATTAGAAAATGCTTGCGCTGTTCCACTTGCTTTGGCAGTGTGGGCAGGCACCGCATATTCTATTGCGCCATTAATCCGATCATTGGTTATGAAAAAGAAACGGGCTATCTTCCTTTTGTGAGAAAAATAAAGCGTGTCCTGGTGGTGGGCGGCGGGGTAGCCGGTATGCAGGCGGCACTGACGGCTGCGGAGCGCGGTCATCAGGTTATTTTGTGTGAGAAAAGTGAAAAACTTGGCGGTGTTTTACGCTGTGAGGAAAAAGTACCCTTTAAGGCAAAAGTAAAAGCATACTTGGATCTGCAAGCGCACATGCTTGTTAAGGCAGGGGTAGAAATTCGGCTGCAGGCGGAAGTCACTCCGCAAATGGCCAAAACGCTGGCTCCGGATGTGATTATTGCCGCCCTCGGTGCCCGTCCTCTTGTACCGCAGGTAAAAGGTATTAACTTGCCAAATGTTTTTGGAGCGGTAGACGCCTTTTTAGAGCCGGAAAAAGTCGGCAAGACGGCCGTTATTTTAGGTGGCGGCCTGGTGGGTGTTGAATTGGGGATCTTTTTGGCACAAAAGGGGCGGGCTGTAACCATTCTGGAAAAGCTGCCTGAACTGTCTGTTGATAAGTTTAGTATGCATACCTTGGCACTCAGGGACCAAATTGCCAAACTTGGCATAAAAATTTATACTTCCACCACTGCCGCTGAAATTACCGAGACGGCCGTTTGGGTAAAAGGTCCTTCCGGCAGCTGGGAACTTCCCGCCGAAACGGTGATTTATGCTGTGGGACAAGAACCGCTACGTGAAGAAGCGTTGGCGCTGGCTCAATGTGCACCTGAATTTTATCAAATCGGCGATTGTGTAACGCCAAAAAATATCCTTGCCGCTACGCAAGCAGCATATGCGGTGGCTAATAACCTGGGCAGATAAACAGGCACCCCTACCATGAAGGCGGAGTGAAGCGAGGTGAGTCTATGGAAGCCGTGGAGCGTCGCGAAAGAATTTTACACCTGTTAAAACAAAGGACTAAACCTGTTACCGGGGCGGAAATTGCTAATCATTTTGGGGTAAGCAGGCAGGTAATTGTGCAGGATATTGCGCTTCTACGGGCAGCCGGTAACGAGATCATAGCCACGCCACAAGGCTATATGTTACCGCAAAGAGAAAAAAGCGATAATGTGAGAAAAGTAATCGCTTGTTGTCATAACCGGGACCAAATCATGGATGAACTGGGTATAGTGGTGGATTTAGGCGGAAAAGCGTTAGATGTCATTGTGGAGCATCCCTTATATGGGGAAATACGCGGTAATCTTATGATCGCCAGCCGGCGAGACTTAAATCTTTTTGTTTCCCAACTGGCAGATACACAGGCCCAACCTCTTGCTATCCTTACAGACGGCGTGCACCTGCATACCATCGAGGCTCCTAATCTTGAAGTGATGCAAGAAATAATTTCTGCTTTACGGGAAGCCGGGATTCTAGTAGACCAAGAAACTTGAAATTATTTTTACTATAGTCAAACACCTTCTCCGGAAATTTGGGGAGGGTGTTTAATTCTTTAAGGGAGATATTTACTTCCTTCCCGCAGGCTAAGCTTGGGCAGTTCATTTTCCATGATAAATTTTTTCACCGAGTCAGGATTAGTTTTCGAGTATTCACGCAGCGCCCAGCCGATTGCTTTTTGGAGAAAAAACTCTTTGCTGTGGGCATTTTGTTTAATAATTTCATATAAAAGCTTTTCATCCGTTTTTGCCTTATATTTTAACTGAAAGAGAATGGCAGTCCGGCGCAGCCACATGTTTTCGCTTTGCGCCCAAGCAAAAATAGTTTCCGGAATAACTTCCGGGTATTTCAATGCAATTGTACCCACAGGATGCTGGGCAAGGGTGTCAACGGTATCCCACCAGGATTTAGTGGTGATTAGTTTTTGCATGAGGGGCAAGTCATTTTTTGTTAGTTTAGGTAGCGACCTTTTAAGATAATCCAGGGCTGCATACTGGTATTCCCGTTCTTCCTTTTCCCATAAAGCTACAACTAATGCTTCTTGAAAAGGACTTTGTAAGATGCCGCTTGTGCGAAAAAACTTTTGCATTAAAGCTTTCCTGACAGGAGTTTTTATGCCGAGAAACGGAAATTGATTTTTCATATATTTAGCCATGGGTTCAGCATTTGCGTAATTTCTGTTGGCCTCAAACAGGGCCACTATTTCTTTAATTAGTTGCATATAATTGCCTCCTAAACTTTGCTTCATCCTTTTCGGGAAGGAGAAAAATACAAGCAAAGAGAATATATGGTCAGATTAATTAAACCTAAAGTTTAGCGGGTGTGCAAGCTTGTGTATATTTTTTTTCTCTTACTTTTATACTGTGTCATAGATTTTCTTGTTGTTGGCTTAAAATCAATTAATTATCAAGGGCAAAACTCATTGTGGCAGACGGCACCCGTTATTTTGCTTTATCTTGCCATGGCAGATAACTTCCATGTTGGTGTAGCTATCCTCATTTTTTTCGGTGCTTTTGTTTACAACTTGCTTGTCAATAAATCAGCTTACAGGCTATTGAATCTGACACCACAAGCAAAGGTACTTATTAGAAAGTATCTTGGCAGTTTAAGTTTTCCCGGAGTTAGTGTACCTGGTTTTGGCATGGGGCATAGATGTTGTCAAATGAAAGATTTCGGATTATGCAGACGGGTAATACTAAAGTTATCTTAAAAGAGAACGGGGGATGATGATGGCAAAAAATGTAAAGAAGGTGCCGTTAAGGGAGGAAATTCCAGAGGAATATACCTGGAAATTGGAAGATATTTTTGCCAGTGATGAAGCTTGGGAAGAAGAGTTTAAGTCAGTACAAGCACTGCTGTCAAAAGGCAAAGAATTTCAGGGGAAGTTGGGGGAAAGCGCCGCTGTTCTCCTTGCCGCTTTAGAGTATGAAGATCAGCTGGCGGAACGGTTGGGGAAACTGTATGCCTACGCCCATATGCGTGCCGATCAGGACACCGCTAATTCCTTTTACCAAGCGCAAGAGGACAGGATTAGAAATTTATATGCGCAAGCTGCCAGTCAATTGGCCTTTCTTGTGCCGGAAATCTTAAGCATTCCTGAAGAAAAAATAAATGCTTTTTTACAGGAAAATGAAAAGCTGCGCTTATATGCGCATGCTTTAGATGAAATCAATCGTAAAAGACCACATGTGTTGCCTAGAGAGCAGGAAGCATTATTGGCACAAGCATCCGAAGTGCTGGCGGCCTCAGAAATTACCTTTGGCATGTTAAATGATGCCGATTTGGAATTTCCCCAAATTAAAAATGAGCACGGTGAAAGTGTCCAGGTGACACACGGCAGATTTATCACCTTTTTAGAAAGTCCGGAGCGGCGGGTACGCCGGGATGCCTTTAAAGCGGTTTATAGTACTTATAAAAAATTTAGAAATACATTTGCCAGTACTTTAAGCGGCAACATTAAGAAAAACAATTTTCTGGCCCGTGTGAGAAACTACTCCTCTGCCCGGGAAGCAGCCTTGGCAAAAAACAATATTCCGGAAAGCGTCTATGAAAACCTGGTTAGTACCATTAATGAACATTTGCCCCTTTTACATCGTTATCTTAAACTGCGCCATAAAGTGCTGGGAGTAAAAAAATTGCATATGTATGATTTGTATACGCCGCTAATTAATGATGTAGACATGAAAATCTCTTACGAGGAAGCCAAAAATATTTTATTAGAAGCCTTATCCCCGCTAGGAGAGGATTATTTACAAGTTATCCGGGAGGGTTTTGCTAATCGCTGGATAGATGTTTATGAAAATAAAGGAAAGCGGAGTGGTGCTTATTCAAGCGGAGCCTACGGCACCAATCCTTATATTCTCATGAACTGGCAGGATAATATTAATGATTTATTTACTTTAGCCCATGAATTTGGTCATTCTGTGCACAGCTATTTTACGAGGAAATCCCAGCCATATCGTTACGGCAGTTATGCCATTTTTATCGCAGAAGTGGCGTCAACTTGCAATGAAATCATCTTAAATGATTATTTACTGCGTACCATTGATGACGAGAAAAAACGTATCTATCTTTTGAATCATTTCCTGGAAGGCTTCCGGGGCACAGTTTTTCGTCAAACCATGTTTGCAGAATTTGAACATCTTATACATCAAAAAGCACAAAATAATGAAGCTTTAACTGCAGAAACACTGACGAATGAGTATTATGCTTTAAATCAAAAGTATTACGGCACGGAAGAGATGGAGATTGACGAGGAAATAGGCTGGGAATGGGCAAGAATTCCCCATTTTTATTACAATTATTATGTCTATCAGTATGCTACCGGTTATAGTGCCGCCACCGCTTTAAGTCAGAAAATTTTAACGGACGGCAAGCCGGCGGTGGAAAAATACTTGCAATTTTTACAGGCAGGAAGTTCTGATTATCCCATTAAAGTTCTGCAAAAGGCCGGGGTAGATATGACAAGTAAAGAACCTATTGCCGCAGCTTGTAAAGTTTTTGCCGAGAAGTTAACGGAACTGGAACGGCTTTTAGCTTAATCTGATTTCATCAAGTTTTCTGCATACTCCAGCAGTTTGTGCGCCATTGACGACATTTCCTGGGCGGCGGCGGTTAGCTGTTTGGCTGCTTGGGCCTGCACGGAAGAAATATGGGCAATGCTGGCGATTTCCGTGCCCAAATTTTCTTTGGCACGGTTTAAGGCACCCACATTGGCCTCAATTTGCGCTAAAAACCGGGCCGTGTTTTCCGCAAGGTGCCGGACTTCTTCTGCGATGACATTAAAGCCTTTGCCTGCAGCACCGGCGCGCGCCGCCTCAATGGCAGCATTAAGACCAAGAAGTTTTGATTGTGTTGTAATATTTTTGATTGTGCGTAAATGGCTGTTTGTTTCCCGCACGCAAGACTGCAGTTTTTCATCTAACTTGCTCAATTGTTTACCGATCCCGGCCAAAGTGGCAGATTGGGAAGCCATATTTTCCGTGGTGGCACTCATTTCTTCAATGGCGGCAGATAAACGGTTGGCCATGGAAAAAAGAAGATTTTGCCGTTCCAAACTAGTAATGATAGAAATTGAACCTAAAAGTTCTCCTGTTTTACTAAAGATGGGATAGCCAATACCGATGTAGGGGAAGCCAAAAACTTCCGCACCTACTTGGCGTACCACTTTTTCTTTTGTGGCTCGTACGGTATCGGCGACGGAACCGGGGACAATTTTTGTGCCCGGTTCTAATTTTTCACCAATAGTTTTACCGGGAAGGCAGAAAAGAATTTTTTCCGTATCGGCCACCAAAACTCCCACATCATCCGTGAATAATTCCGGTAAAAATGGTGCCACATCAACAAAACTATCCAAAAGAGTCCTTTCCTTATTTTCCACCTTAACCCCTCCAATAGTCATGCTCTTTCTTAAAATTCAAGGCGGAAGCAAGAATATCCTGTAAAAAAGAAAGAAAATTGTTAATATTTTGCCTTCCCTCCCTCTAAGTTGGTGCTATGTCATGGGTTTATGGCAAGGCAGCTTAATGGTATAATGTGGCTGAATGCTAGCAAATGAGATAATTTTAAGCTTGGAGGTTAAAGGTGAAGTATGAAATAATTTTACTGGATGCCGACGGTACATTATTTGATTATCATAAAGCGGAAGCGTATGCCTTAGAAGCAACGTACAAATATTTTCAAATCCCTTTTCACCTGGAGGAACTAAAAAAGTATCGTGAGATTAATGAGCAAATTTGGTTGGATTATGAACAGGGTAAAATTGACAATTTAAGCTTGCGCACCGTGAGATTTGCACGGCTTTTTGCCGGCAGAAAACGAAAAATAGATTTGGAGCATTTTAGCAAAGTTTATTTGGATTTTTTAGGCGAGGCAGGCTTTATTCTTCGTGGTGCAGAAGAAGTCTGCTGGTACTTGTCTGCAAAATACCGGCTGGTCATCGTAACAAACGGGATTACGGAAGTTCAACAGAAAAGGCTGCAAAATTCTCCTTTAAAAAAATTTATCTATGCTATGGTTACTTCGGAAGAAGCCGGCTGCAGTAAGCCAAACCCAAAAATTTTTGCCTATACCTTCAAAAAAATTGCCTATACAAATAAAGAAAAAGCATTGATGGTCGGTGACTCCCTTACTTCCGATATGCAAGGGGGACATAATTTTGGTATTGATACCTGTTGGTATAATCCCCGGGGGCAAAGCAATGATAGCGGTTTGCAACCCAAGTATGAGATTCGCCGGCTGGAAGAATTGCAGGCTATATTGTAGTTTATGATATAAAAATTTTTTTGTGGGAGGAGCAGATGAAAAATACGCCTAAACTTGAGGAGCAGCGAGAATTTACGGAAAAAATCGAGAAACTGCATGCGTGGCTTAATACGGCCGATAAAATTTTAATCGGTGCCGGGGCTGGGCTCTCGGCGGCCGCGGGCCTTAGTTATTTAGATGAGGAATTGTTTAAAAAATTTCAGCCGGAGATGGCGGCCAGGGGATACAGATACCCTTATGAGCTTTTCCAACATGAACCCTGGCCCCAAGCCAGAGAATGGGCTTATAATCTGCGGCATATTCATTTTGTACGCTATGTGTTTCCGCCGGCAGAGCTTTATAAAAAGCTGCTAAAAATTGTGCAAGGAAAAGATTTCTTTGTTATCACCTCCAATTGCGACCGGCAATTTATGCGTACAGGTTTTCCCATGGAGCGGGTCTTTGAGGCGCAAGGCAGTTATGACAGGCTGCGCTGTACGGCACGCTGCACAAGGGAAACATGGGAAGTGAAACCTTATATAGATAAGCTGCTGCCTTTAATTGATCCGGAAACATTTATGATTTCCGATGAAAGCGCCATTCCTTACTGTCCTTACTGTGGTGCACCCCTTGACATTGCCTTTCGGGCCTTTGAGAGATATAAAGCAGAAAGACAGCGTTATGTTGATTTTGTGGAAAGCACTGTAGGTAAAAAATTATGTATTCTTGAAATCGGGGTAGGATTTAATACTCCCGTGGTTATTCGCTGGCCTTTTGAGCGCCTGGCATATTACCATCATGACGCCCATTTATTCCGGGTGAATACGGAATATAAAGAATGGCCAGGACATGGTGGCTATCCCATGGTGCCACAAGAGTTAAAGTTAAAGGCGGCGGCAACGGAGATGCCGTACGATGCAGCCCATGTTATAGAAGCGCTTTATCAAAAAATTAAGGAATGAGGATCATGCTGACACAGGATGAAAGAAGACTTTATTTAATCCAGGAATTGCTGAAAGAAAACCCGCGTTATCAAGAGATAAAAATCCCTGCAGATCCGCAACAGCAATGGCGGTTGTTGCGTGCTTTAATGAATGTGCGGCCCAGTATGCCCATCAGTGAAGAATTCCTGAAAGTGCAAGATGAGTTCCTGCAGGAACTGCTTAGCGAGCGGGGGATTGTGGATGCAAATACGCTGGCAGCAACGGCTGCCGATCCCCGTCTGGTAATCTGGAGAGGCGATATTACCACCCTGAAAATTGATGCCATCGTTAATGCCGCCAACAGCCAATTGGAAGGTTGTTGGATCCCGTGCCATGATTGTATTGATAACTGTATTCACACATATAGTGGCATTCAATTAAGACTGTACTGTCATGAGTTAATGGTCAAGCAAGGTCATGAGGAGCCTACCGGCCGGGCTAAAATTACACCTGCCTTTAATCTGCCTGCCAAGTATATACTCCATACGGTAGGCCCCATTATTGACCATGAGCTGACTCAACGAGATTGCGATTTGTTGGCTTCCTGTTACGATAGTTGCCTGCAGTTGGCGGCGGAAAAAGGTTGCCAAAGTATTGCCTTTTGCTGTATCTCCACCGGTGTTTTTCGTTTTCCTAAAGATAAAGCGGCTGAAATTGCTGTCAGCCGCGTCAAAAAATTTCTGGAACAAGACACCAGAATTAAACGTGTTGTTTTTAATGTTTTTACGGATCTAGACGAAATGATTTATCGTAGTTTGTTGACATAAAGTTTATTTTCTTTTTTGTTTTAAGGCCTCCACTTTCCGGGCAATTTTCGGCCTTGCTTCTTCCATCAGTTCTTTAAAGTAGCCTTCGTAAGGGTAGGTAAGCTCTTCAAGACTGCAAGTTTTAATTTTGTAAACATAATTCTCCAGCAATTGAAAATCTTTTTCATAGCAATGATAACTATTTGCCCTGTGGGTGTATGAACCCATTTGGCAACCAAGTTTATTTGCCACCTTTTCTTGGAGCATAATGAAAGCAAACATGTTCATAAAGGCTGCCTCGGGGGCATCGTTGCTGCGCATTAGTACTTTACAATGCAGTTTCTGATCACGAATAAAATATTGGATATGTTGGAGGCAAGCCGGGGAGGTATTGCCCTCTTTAGTATCAGCAGCAAAGTCTCTCACATCAATGACTGCCCTGCGGCTGTATGGGTTTCTTTGCAGCTCATAATAGATAAAAGGCAGTTGCTTGGCGATGCGATCGTGATAAGTATAATCCCAACCATGCCCGATTAAAAAGTCCAGTATACCGTAAAGAATTTCCTGCCGGTACTGTTCCAATTCCTCAAAGCCACCGATAAAAAGTTTACTAATCATTGGTTCTGCCAAAGGTTCTGCCACAAAAATTGTCATACTGCATTCCTTTTGTTTTTGTTTGTAGTCGGGGCAGGCGGTAATTATGCCGTTTGTATAAAGCTCCTGGAGTGATTGATGATAAGCTTCCGGGAGCGTTTTTCCTTTTACTAAGATTTCCTGCATACATAATCCTCCAGTTTATGTTTTTAGAGCACCAAAACTATATCGTAATTTTAACATACATTATAGTTTTGCACATCCTTGAATGAAGAACGAGATTCAAATAATAACCCGGCAGAAAATAAAAATTAGAAAGGGGGCAGGGAGTAGCAGTTTAATGAGAAAAACAGCACAAAAAAGACCCTGCTGACAGGGTCTTTTTTTTAGCCTAAAGCTTCAATGACACAAATACCATGGATTTGGTCATCAAACAGGTAGACTTCAACTTTTGTCCCGGAGGCGAGGTCATTTAACTGATATCCGGAAGCTTTTTCCCACACAGGTACCGATTCAATAAGGGTAAACCATTTATAGGTTTCTTTTTCATCAAGAATATAGAGTGTTCTGGTGGAAAAATCCACTGCCACCACTTCACCTTTAATTATTTTTGCCAGGTAAATATCTGTTCCCGCGTCTGTCATAATAATTTTGACAAAATCATTTTCTTTTAAACTGCTTACGGAGACCTTTTTATTGGTGTCGGAGTAGACATTAACTTGATTATTTAAACTAATTGTGACAGGCCCGGAATTGGTTTGAACTACAATTCTGCCCGCCAGTTGGCTTACGGAAGTAATGGTGCCAAAATGTGCAGGAATAACTTCTATTTGCTGTAATTCCCTGCCCACAAAGGTAAGCTTAACTGTGTCACCAACTTTGAGATCACGCAAGGACGGGTTTTTCACCCCTTTAAGGATAATGGCTGTATCGGGATAGACATAGTAGCGGGCAGTTGTTGCGCCGTCTTTAATACCGATTCTGTTGGCGCTAGTTTCAATGCTTGACAAGGTACTTATTTTTGTAGTAATAACGTCAACCCTGTCTACGCTGCCCTCCACCAGTGTTATTACTACTTGTTGCCCAACCTCCAAATCTCTGAGACGGGCATTGGTGACTCCCAAGATGCGAATCAGGGCATTGTCCACTTTATAATTTTTCCTACCGCTATCTGTTTTGACCGTAATAATAGCGCGCTGACTGTCAATTTGCTCAATTTCACCTTGAATTTTATTTTGTAAATTAATCTCATAAACTATATTATCCTCCAGCTTGAGCGTCACAGTCATGCCTACTTTTATATCAGTTAATTTGGGACTTGTTTTATTTAAGTCGAGATAAACATTATCGTCAATGCGATATGAATGTAAATCTCCCTGTTCGTCTTCCAGCACAATTACCATGGTGGAAATATTTAAAGCTTCTACTTTACCGGTAACTTCTGTTTTATAGCCCCTGTTTGTTACCGCCAATGACACCACTACATTGTCTTCAACGGTAATGTCAACATAATCATCCACTTTTAAATCGCTAAAGAGGGGGTTTAGTATCCCGCCAATGGTAATGTCAGCGCCCGTAGGTATTTCCAGGGCAATTAATTTATTATCCTCGGTGCGGATGGTTACAACTTGTTCCGTGGCAGAAATGGCAACAATCTTACCGCTAAATGACTTTTTGTCAAGCGGCTTGATGAGGGTAATGACTGTAACTTTGTCATTTTCCACCGTAATTTCAACTTCATCGCCCTGGGCCAAATCTTTAATGGTGGGGAAACGTATGCCACCATAGTTTACACTGACATTGGCGGAGATGAGGTAAGAGGCATAACGGCCGTCAGCTTCCAGGGTCAAAATGTTTTTATCTAAATCCAGGGAAAAAATATTGCCCCGGATCAGTTCACCGGTTTGCTCGTCCAGCCGCACAGAGGTTATGACGTTATTTTTAACGGTAATGGTCACCACATCGCCCACCTGGAGGGCGTCGGAGAGGAGTCCTTTAACATAAGGGTAGGTGTATAATTTTCCGTCGCTGCTTTGAATGGTCAGGATATGGTCGTTCGGGAAATGCTGGACCACCGTGCCGGTTAAGGCTTCTTGCGTTTCATAATGTTTTTTATTCAACTGTTCCACAAAAACTAAAACATCCTGCTCATTGGCATAGTAACGAATTAAATCGCCTGCTTGCAGCCGGCTCATGGTACTCCGTTTGGCATCAACGTCAAAAACAGCCGTGCGGGAAGTTGTCTGGTAAGTTTTTTCTGTCTGGCCGGTTTGCTTTAACGTTAGGGTGTTGAAGCCCACGGAGACAACTTCAGCTATAGGCAGTTGCCCCTTAACATTATTCATGTAACGGTCAGACCTGCTGATCATGGCGGCCAGTTCGGATCTTTTCACCGGATTATGGGGAACAAAACTATAACCGCCGGATAAGTTTTCAATGCCGGTAATAATGCCTTTTTCCACCGCCAATGCCACATAGCTTTTGGCCCAGCTTGGAATGGAGCTGTCGTCAGCAAAATTAGTAGAGGCGGTTATTTCTAATTCGTCTTCAGCGTCGATCATACGGATTACCAGTTGAGCCACCCAAGCCCTACTGGCGGCACTATGTGGTGAGAAATTTGTGGAATCAATAATGCCTTTTGCCAAGGCAACTTTTACATAGCCTGCCGCATTCCAAGAGGTAGGCAGAGCGTAATGACTGACATCAAGATTTATATCGCTTCTTTCCGTTTCACTTTGTAAACCCATGGCACGGACGGCCATGGTTGCAGCTTCCAATTGAGTTACTGAATTGTCAGGTTTAAAAGTATTATCACCATAACCGGTAATTACTCCACGCAATGCCATTTTCATAATATGTGGCAAAGCCCAGTGAGAATCCGGCACATCACGGAAAGGTGATAACCCTTGAGCTAAAACATTCCCTGAACAAAACAAAAATAAAAAGATAAGTAGTAAAATACCTGACCGTTTGCAGCTTGACATCTAACCACTCCTTGTTAATAGTCGGATCAAATTTGTGCAAATATTTACTAATTAATTATCCTTTTTTCAACATAATTCCTGCCTGGATGAAGAATATTTAACCAATTTTGGCGCAAACGGTCAAAGATTTTATTATAGTAGAAATAACGGAAAGGGTTTCTATGCCGGTAAGCCGAATTTACTATAAAACCAAATAAGAGGTGCCGTAATGTTAAAAATAACTAACACGAAAAATTTGGCCGGTGTCTGTATCAGCGGGGATTATTATGATTTAGGCAAATTGATTCAGGCTTTACATACAATCACGATTAATGAATTTACTGAACAGTACCAGCAGTACCACGATTTGGCAACACGTGTTTTAGCTTTATGTTATCATCTTAGACAGGCCATGCAGGGCAAGAGGGAAGTTGAGCTGAAAAATAACGGCATGACTGAAGAACTGATGAAACATCTTGCCCTCATTACGCCCAAACATAATGTGTATTATCAATGTTATTATCTGTATCCGGAAATGTTTTTTCTCATGTTGGCTTTAAACAAATTGATAGAGCTGAGGATCCGTCATTTGTCAAAACAAAAACAAGTGGGAAATAATGCCTTTGACAGCAGGGTAATCTGGGATGAAACCATAGCCATAATCCGTTTGTTCCAAGCCCGGTTTCAAAAGGCCGTCTTTGAATTGATGACGGAAAATAATTTTTCGCGTTGGTTAAAAATTATGAATGATGATTTCATTTATATAGAGCAAATTGCTTTACAGTACGTGGATGTTTTAAATATTGATTACCTGCAAATGAGTAGAGAAAAGCGTTTAAAAAGTCTCTTAAGGATTGCCAGAAGAATTGCCCATTTTCAATATGATGAGGAACACCGGGAAATAAAAGATGTGGTAGTTAAAGCTGCACGAGAATACAAATGTCGGGAGGCGGAAATTAGACTGGTGGGCAGCGAATACCCGCCGGAAATTATCTGGTAAAAGTGGTTGGGGCTTGTGTGCAAACCAAGAAGGGAAAAGAGGCAAGAATATTGACAAAACAAATAATGTTAATATATCATGTAGTTGTATAATAATGCTTCTTAGCCCTTTGTAAAATCTTATAGCTTCAATGTTTACAGGGTTTGCCTGTCTGCGCAATTTTGGACACTGCCTTACATAAATTTCTTCGAGAGCTCCAAGACCCCGGCATGTAAGTTCGAAGAGAGCAGGGAGTGCCCGATGCGGTAACAGGCGCAAATTTGGGAGGTGCCTTGTAAAAAATAGTAAGAAAAGCAAAAATAATAAGAAAAAGAAAGGAGCGGTTACATGGTTTTCACCCTCAATTCAACGCCGAAAATTGTGTTTGGCAGCGGTGCTTCGCAACAAACCGGCGAAAAGGTCAAGGAGCTGGGGTGTAAAAAAGTTCTTGTTGTGCACGGGCAGTTTATCAAAAAAAGCGGAATTGCTGATAAGGTTGTAGACACCCTACTTAAAGAGGGCATTGAAGTTGTCCGCTTTGAAGAAGTAGAGCCCGATCCCCCCGATGTGATTGTAGAACGGGGCGCAGATTTGGCGAAAAAAGAGAATGTGGATGGCATTATCGGCATCGGCGGCGGGAGCGCACAGGATACCGCAAAAGCTATTAACGTTCTGTTAGGTAATCCCTCTCCCATTACGCGTTACCTGGATAAAAGCATTAAAATGAACCCCGGTAAGAAATTGATTCTGTTGCCCACAACGGCCGGTACCGGTAGTGAAGCCAACTCCGTCAGCGTCATTACCGATACCAAGAGAGGCGTTAAAGGTGGGGTTATTGGACCGCCTTGCTTACCCGATTTAGCCATTATTGATCCCGATTTCACTTTGGGGCTTTCACCCAAGTCCACAGCCATTACCGGCATGGATACCTTTGCTCACGGGGTAGAATCAATGACAACCATTTTGGCTAACCCCATGGGAGATATGCTGGCGGAAAAAGTTATTTCCTTGGTATACAAATACCTGCCCATCGCAGTAAAAGACGGCAGCAACCTTGAAGCGCGGACCAATTTGAGTTTTGCTGCCACCATTGCAGGTATGGCTTTTGAAAATACAGTTTTGCATTTGGGTCATTCAATTGCTCACTCCATGGGTGCCATCTGCCACATCTCGCATGGTATCGCTTGTGCCATAGCTACTCCTTATGTTATTGAGTATATCTCTGATGTTATGCCGGATAAAATTAAAGTTATGGCTAGAGCTATGGAGCTGGATGTGGAAGGCAAGTCACCGGAAGAAGCAGGTAAGATTGTGGCCGATGCGGTGAGAGCTTTATCTAAAGAAATCGGTATTCCCACCATGAAAGAACTCGGCATAGAAAAAGACGTACTGGAAAAAGTGGCTGAACAAGCTACCAAAGATGATACTTATCCTTTCATTCCCAAAGAAACCCCCAAAGAAACTATTTTAGAACTGCTCCATCGCGCCTATGAAGAAGCCTAAAAGTAGATGGGATTTGTACCTCTTATCGTGACAAGCTGCACTGGGAAACAGCATGTTCATGTATATGTAGGTACTAGGGAAGGCAAAAGTAGCAGGTGCCTACAGGCGGCACCTGCTTTTTTATGCCGGAAAAGCAGGAAATATTTACAATCTTCAGGTGCAACCCTATCCTAGAAAGTATAAGGTGGAGTTAATTATGGTTTTAAAAGTCTTTCATACCGGAGATTTACATATAGGTAGGCAATACACCAATAGGGGCTATCCAGAGGATGTCAGGCAGGAGTTGGTTGAGGCTCGTTTTCGGGTGCTAGAGCAAATGGTAGCCATGGCCAATGAAGAGGAGTGCCAATTATTTGTGGTGGCTGGAGACCTTTTTGAGCGGCTTAAAATTAAAGAAGAACAGATTTTACGGGTGGCAAAACTGCTTTCCCGTTTTCACGGAGTTTGTGCGGTGCTGCCGGGAAATCACGATTATTACCATACCGGCAGTTTCCTTTGGGAAAGATTTTGTGCTTATGCTGACGACAACACAGTTTTGCTTTTTGAAACCAAGCCGCAGCTATTAACGGAATACGGTTTGGAGGTGGCGCTTTATCCGGCCCCCTGTTATGCCAAACATTCTTCCGAACACTCCCTTGGCTGGATTTTTGCTCTGCCGGATAGACCTCCTGCCCGTTGGCATTTAGGGATAGCCCATGGCACTGTGGAAGGCTATTCTCCGGATTTTGCGCAACAATACTATCCGGTGACGGAAGAAATACTGCTTGCCACAGGTCTTAATTTTTGGTTTTTCGGACATACCCATGTGCGTATTCCCGCCAGGGACCGGTTTATTAATAGACCTTTTGCCTATTGCGGCACCCCGGAACCGGACGGGTTCGACTGCCGGCATGAAGGTTCAGCTTGGCTTGTACAAGTGGACGAAGGCGGGAATGTGACAGGAAAAGCGGTGACCACAGGAATTTATCGTTTTCTTGACCTGGAAAAAAACATAAGCTCCGGCGAGGAGATGGAAGAAATCTTGCAAGCACTGTCAGAGGACGGCGGTCATACTTTAGTCAGGCTGAAACTGCAAGGAATTCTGGCACGTGAAGACTTTGCAAAGCGTATATACTGGCGGGATCAGTTGCAAGAAAAACTTTTTTATCTGGAGTGGGACGATACGTTGTTGCAGATGGAAATTACTGAAAAGACAATTGCGGAAATTTTTCCGGAAGGATCTTTTCCTTATCTTCTCCTGGAGCGACTGGCAAAAAGAAAGGACAGAAAAGCTTTACAACTGGCCTATACGTTGTTGCAGGAGGTGAAAAAGTAAGTGCGCTTAGGAAAAATACTGCTGGAACCCTTTGGCGCCTTTTCCCGCCTGCTTTGTCAATTTGCACCCGGGTTGAATGTGGTTGTGGGGCCCAATGAAGCCGGTAAAACAACGCTGGTTAATGCCATTTATGCGGCTCTATTTATTCCCCCAAGCGTCAAGCGCAACTCACAAGACTGGAAAAACGTCATTTTCCCTTACCTGCCCTATCCGGATGGTGATACAGCCAGGGTAACGGTGGAATTGGTGGACGGCAAAAACGAAATTTGGCAACTTTATTGTGCTTGGGGTGCAGAAAAAAAAGCCTGCCTTTGTACGCCACACGGGACAGAAATAGTTGAGGAAGCCGCCATCCAGCAAAAACTTTCCACGTTGCTGCGTTTTGGCAGGGGCACTTATGAAAAAATTTTTCTGGCACGGCAGGACGAGCTGGTTTACACGTTTGAGCGCATCAAAGCAGATCAAGAGGCCTTGGGTACGGTGACAGACATGCTGCGGGCTGTAGTGTTACAAGGCGCCGGAATTTCCCTGGAGAAATTGGCGCAGAAACTGGAAGAAAAAAAGAAAGAGCTGGAAAGTAACTGGGACCTGGAGAGAGACACCCCGCGGGGTGGACGGGATATAGATAATCCCCACCGGCGAAATGTAGGTAAAATTTTGGCACAATATTATGCAGTGCGCTTGCTGCAGCAAAAGTTGCAGGAAACCAGGATGGCGGAAGATAATTTAGCAAAGGCCATTTCACAGTTACAGGAAGTAGAAAAAGCTTATAATTTAATTACCGAGAAAGAAAAATTGATGGGAAAATTGGAAAATGAGATGCAACAAAGAATTGCACTGGAGCCGCAACTTGAGACCTGCAATCTAAAGTTGGAACAATTAAAAACTGTGATGCAGCAGTGGCCGCAAAAAGCTGAACGGTTAAAAAATTTAGAGGAGAAAATAAAGGAACTGGAAAAAAGAAGGGAAAATTTAACACAAGAGCTGCAGCAAGCAGAAAAGGAATTGGAAATAAGGAAGAAGCGACAAATATACAAGGACGCTAAGGCGCTTAGTGACCGGCTAAAGGAAATAAATACAGAACTTAATGAGCTGCCCCCGGTAACTAATGAAGTGGTAGAGGAGTTAGAGCAGCAAGCAAAGCAGCTTGCCGGGCTAAAAGCTGAAATCAGCGGCATGAAATTAAAAATAAAATTTTACACCAAAAATGAGCTGGAGGTAAAAATACGTTCTGCCCTGGCAAAAGAAAACGTCCGACAGGTTCAAGGAGAAAATATTTTTTCCGCCCAGGGGCTTTTTGGCCTGGAAACAGAGGATTGGAGTGTCATTGTGCAGTCAGGAGAAAAAGATGTGGAAGTAATGCTAGGGCAAATGGAAATATTGACCAATGAACTGGAAAAACAGCTAAAAAATTTAGGAGTAACCGGAGTAGAAGAAGCACGTTATCTCAAGCAAAAAATCGCTGCGTTAAAAATAAAAGGCGAAGCTTTGTGCAAGCAGTTGGAAGAAACTTTACAAGGCCATGCTTTTCCCGATCTGGAAGCAGAAATTAAACAAGCGGGTGAAGAAAAATTAGTGCGTGACCTGGTAGAGATTAAAACTGACCTCCTCAGGGAAGAAATGCAGTTAAAAGAAATGTCTACGGAAAGAGAAGAATTACAACTACAACTTAAAGCCTGGCAGGATGAATATGAAAGCCTGGATAATTTATTGGAAGCGATGGTGGAATTAAAAAGTGCTGCCAAAAACATCCGGGAAACCCTGGAGCACTTGGCGCCCTTGCCTCAAGAATATAAAAGCGCCGAAGCTTTCCTGCAGGAATTAGCAAAAATTCGCGCAGAAAAAGAAATGCTGTGGCAGCAGCTGTTGCACGCGCGAGAAAATAAAATCCGGGCAGAAAGTAATATGCCGGAAGAATCACCGGAAGAAATTGAACAGGCTTTGCAAATGGCCGAGAAAAATCTACAAGCGTTAAAAGCAGAAGCAAAAGCCTTGCGTGTGGTGGCGGAAGAATATTATTTATTGAAAGAAGAATTGGATGCAGATACTTTTTCTCCCCTCCGGGAGCAGTTTGTGCAAAATCTGGCGCCGTTGACGGGATATCGTTACAAACATGTACAGATGCAGGGAGCGTTACCTGAAGGTATTGCTCTAGAAACCGGAACAACGCCCTTGCCGCTGGAATTACTCTCTTGTGGGACTGTTAGCGGTGTGGCTTTGGCTTTGCGCTTAGCCATGGCACAATGTTTGCTGCAAAAGGAAGAAGGTTTTATGATCATGGATGATCCCCTCATTGATTTAGATCCGGAAAGAAAAAAAGCGGCGGCTGAAGTTCTACAAGAATTTGCGCAAACAAAACAATTGATTATTACTACTTTTGATCCGCAAACTGCTAGACTTTTGGGTGGACATCAGCTTAATTTAGGCCAGGTTGAGCGATAAAGCAAAAAGCAGTTTTGTTGAAAAACACCGTCGCCCAATGTAAATATTTCCATACATTTGTAGCAGGGAAATTTTTTTATGGTGCGAATTATAATAAAATGTGATAAAATAAAAAATGATTTTAGCCTGCCGCATTTTTATATGTTGTCTTAAATGCTTGCAGAGAGCAAGCTTTTCTTGTGTGTAGGTTTACGCTTTCATGCGTAAGCGGACCTTATTTGCTTGTGAAGTTTGGTACAAGCCACATGTTAGGGGGATAATTTATGCTTAAGTATTTCGTAAAAAGGGCGGTCTTAGCCGTCATTACAATTTGGATTGTTGCCACACTGACATTTTTTCTCATGTTTCTGGTGCCTGGCGGTCCGTTTTTGGCGGAAAAAGCTCCTTCACCGGCCACTTTGGCAGCTTTAGAAGCAAAATACGGATTGGACCAGCCTTTGCATATACAGTATAAAAATTATATGCTGCGTTTACTGCAAGGCGATTTGGGTACTTCTTTAAAACAACGGGGACGTGAGGTTAACGATATTATTTTTACCAGACTTCCTGTCTCCGCTAAAGTTGGCGGCATGGCCATTGTGGTAGCTGTAGTTTTTGGCGTGTTTTTTGGTTCCATCGCGGCACTGAATAGGGGTAAATGGCTGGACAATCTTATTGTCTTTTTATCCACATGCGGCATAGCCATTCCCAGCTTTGTTGTTTCCACCCTGCTTTTGTACTTTTTTGGCGTGAAGCTGGAGATTTTGCCTACTTTCGGTTTAAATACAACTAGTAGTTACATTATGCCTGTCTTTGCACTGGCTTTTTACCCCATGTCTTATATTTCCCGGCTCATGCGCTCCTGTATGCTGGATGTCCTGGGCCAGGATTATATGCGTACTGCCAGAGCAAAAGGGTTGTCCCAGATGAAAGCATTATTTAAACATGCGCTCCGCAATGCGATCCTGCCTGTTGTTACCTACTTGGGGCCGTTATTGGCATATGCTTTGACCGGCAGTTTTATTGTGGAGACGATTTTTACCATTCCCGGCTTGGGTGATTCTTTTATCTCTTCCATCACCGGGCGGGATTACCCGTTAATTATGGGGACAACAATTTTTCTGGCTTTTTTAATTGTGACGATGAATTTACTTGTGGATATAGTTTATAAAGTGATTGACCCCCGAATTAATCTCAGATAGGCGGTGCAAGTATGAAGCAAAAAAGTCTTCTGCAGGAAACTGAAAATACTGAAAAGCCACAGTGGAAATTAAGTTTCCACTTAAAGGCGGATGACTTTATGCCTGCCAGTGAAGAAGAAAAGCAGGATTTGGTGACTATACGGGAAAGCGTCAACTTTTGGCAGGACGGCATTCGCCGTTTCCGCAAAAATAAAATGGGCATGATTAGTCTGATTGTTGTTTTGTTCATGATGTTTTTTGCCTTTGTTTTACCATACTTTTATCCTTACAATTACTATGAGCAAATCCGCGGCAGTGAATCTTTGGCACCCTTTGAGTATTCAGAAACGGAAAAAGCCATTATGGCTGAGGGCGGAAAAGTCTTTCCCCATATTTTCGGTACAGATACTTTGGGGCGCGATATTATGGCCCGTGTCATGATGGGTAGCCGTATTTCCCTGCTTGTCGGCATTGTGGCTTCAGCCATTATTCTCATTATTGGCTCCATCTATGGTGCCATTGCCGCCTATTTTGGCGGGTGGGTTGATACTATTATGATGCGTATTGTGGATATCATCTACACAGTTCCGGATATTTTACTAATTATTTTGCTCTCGGTGACTTTAAAATACCCCTTGGAGCGTTTGGCTGAAATGCCGACCTTTGCTTGGATAAATAAAGTTGGGGTGGGTCTAATTAGTATTTTTATTGTCTTTTCGCTGCTCTATTGGGTAAGTATGGCCAGAATTGTGCGCAGCCAAGTGCTTACCTTAAAAGAGCTGGAATATGTAGCTGCCGCCAAGGCACTGGGAGCCAGCCACAGCCGTATTATTCGTAAACATTTATTGACAAACTGTATCGGTACTTTAATTGTTACCACAACTTTGCAAATTCCATCCTCCATCTTTACTGAAACCTTCCTTAGCTTTTTGGGCTTGGGCGTAAGTGCACCGATGCCGTCGTTAGGATCATTGGCTTCAGCAGCTCTGGACGGACTTTATACCTACCCGTACCGTCTTTTTGCACCTGCCATTACCATCAGTATTATTATTTTAGCCTTTAACCTGTTGGGTGATGGCCTGCGGGATGCTTTTGATCCCAAACTAAAGGATTAGGAGAATGCTTATGAGTGAATATCTTGTGGAGATCAAAAATTTAAGACTTTCCTTTTTTACGCCCGCAGGGGAAGTAAAAGCTTTAAATGATGTCTCGTTGCGCATGAAAGAAGGAGATGTGCTTGGCATAGTGGGTGAATCAGGCAGTGGAAAATCTGTGACTGCTTATTCACTGATGGGGCTTGTTCCGTATCCCGGGCGCATTATTGGTGGAAGTATTTATTTTAACGGGCATCGTATTGATCAAATGACCGAAAAAGAGTTAAGGGCCATTCGTGGTAATGAGATTAGCATTATTTTTCAGGATCCCATGACTTCCCTTAACCCTGTCTATACTATTGGTAACCAGATAGAAGAAGTTATTTTACTGCATAGGAAAAAAAGTAGAAAGGAAGCCCGTGAACGCGCACTGGAATTATTACAGTTGGTTGGCATTAATGAACCCCAGAAACGTTTGCGGCAATATCCACATGAACTATCCGGCGGCATGCGCCAGCGGGTCATGATCGCCATGGCTTTGGCCTGTGAGCCAAAACTTTTAATTGCCGATGAACCTACTACAGCTTTAGACGTGACCATTCAAGCACAAATTCTGGAGTTAATGATGGAATTGAAAGAAAAAATCGGCATGTCTATTATCCTGATCACCCATGACCTTGGTGTTGTTGCCAACATGTGTGACAAAATTGCTGTCATGTATGCCGGTAAAATTGTGGAATATGGTAGCACCGATGATATCTTTTATAATCCAAAGCATGAGTATACGAAGGGGTTGCTTTTAAGTATTCCTAAACTAACTGCGGAAAAACACGAAAAATTAGTCCCCATCGAGGGCACCCCTGTGGACTTGCTGATGCCGCCAAAAGGCTGTCCTTTTGCCCCACGGTGTAAAAGCTGTATGAAAATCTGCCTGCGGGAAATGCCGCCTTATACCCATATTACAGATGAGCATTACAGCGCTTGTTGGCTGTTGCAAAAGGAAGCTTTTGAAACTTTAAAGAATGAGGTAGGATCATGAGTAAGTTAATCGAAGTTAAAAATTTAAAACAATACTTCCCTGCACCGGGTGGTAGATTATTTGAAAAACGTTATATTAAAGCAGTTGATGATGTTTCTTTCTATATTCGTAAAGGAGAAACATTGGGCCTTGTAGGGGAATCAGGTTGTGGCAAAACTACTACAGGTAAGACAATTATACGCCTTTATGAACCAACAGCAGGGAAAATTTATTTCAACGGCAACGATATAACTCATGTTAATATGCTCCCCTACCGCAGGAAAATGCAAATTGTTTTTCAGGATCCGTATGCCTCATTAAATCCGCGTATGACAGTGGGCGATATTGTCGGCGAAGCCATCGATATTCATAAACTGGCCGCCACCGAGCAGGAACGAAAAGAAAAAATCTATTACCTTTTGGAAAAAGTCGGGCTCAACTCTGAACATGCTAACCGCTTCCCCCATGAATTTTCCGGCGGTCAGCGGCAGCGTATCGGTATCGCCAGAGCTTTAGCCGTGGATCCTGATTTTATTGTTTGTGATGAGCCTGTTTCTGCTTTGGATGTTTCTATTCAGGCACAAATTATTAATATGTTTGAGGAGTTGCAGGCTGATTTGGGTCTCACCTATCTTTTTATTGCCCACGATCTTTCTGTGGTCAAGCATATTTCCAACCGCATTGGTGTGATGTATTTAGGGAAATTGGTGGAGCTGGCAGACAGTTATGAGTTGACGTTCCACAGCTTGCATCCCTATACAAAATCTTTAATTTCCGCCATACCAATTGCCGATCCCAAAGTCAGTCGTAGCAGAAAACGCATTGTGCTGGAGGGGGATGTTCCCAGTCCCTTAAATCCTCCCTCGGGATGCCGTTTTCGGACGCGCTGTAAATATGCAACCAAGATTTGTGCAGAGCAAGAACCTGAATTCCGCGAAGTCTCAACAGGCCATTTCGTTGCTTGCCATCATTGTTGTTAAAGAAAATCACAAAGATATTTAGGCATGTCTGCATGCCTGAATATATAAGCTAAATTTAAAATTTAGGAGGAGAGAAAGATGAGAAAGAAACTAGCAATCCTGCTGGCGCTGCTTTTGCTGGTAGGAACCTTGGCAGGTTGCTCTGGTAAGAAGAATACAAACAACAACCTGCCGGACAATGAAAACGGTCAAACCGCACCAAATGATTCTGAGCCTGTCGTTTTAAACGTACACGTAGGGCCAAACCCGGATACCATTGATCCGGCACTAAACTCTGCCGTTGATGGTGCCACCTTAATTATCCATGCTTTTGAAGGACTTTATACGTTGGATAAAAA
Organism: Bacillota bacterium; assembly: GCA_012521405.1. Classification (GTDB taxonomy): domain Bacteria; phylum Bacillota; class Dethiobacteria; order Dethiobacterales; family Dethiobacteraceae; genus JAAYSO01. Next base: position 12,759 of record JAAYMK010000076.1, on the reverse strand, counting down.
CGGCGTACCCATTCCGGGACAAGCTGAGAAGGTGGATATTAGTGAAGATGGCCTCACTTACACCTTTACTTTACGGGAAGGTTTGACTTGGAGTGACGGCACACCGCTTACAGCTGAAGATTTTGTTTATGCCTGGAACCGGGCCATTGATCCGGACACCGGGGCAGACTATGCTTATATGTTTGAATCCATCAAAGGCTATGACGAAGGTAAACTGGATGTAACTGCTGTTGATGAAAGAACTTTAGTGGTAAATTTAGTGGCCAAGACACCCTACTTCCTTGAGTTAACTGCTTTCCCCACTTTCAGCCCTGTGAGAAAAGATATCATTGAAGAACATGGGGAAGCTTGGGCATTGGCTCCGGAAACCTATATCGGCAACGGGCCTTATAAGCTGGTTGAATGGGTACCTTCTTCCCATATGCTTTATGAGAAAAACGAACGTTATTGGAACTATGAGGCTTTAGGACCCGATCAAATCAAATTTGTTTTAATGTCTGACGCTAATTCCGTCCTGGGTGCTTTTAAAACCGGACAAATCCTCTTTGCCGATGATTTGCCCACCGAGGAAATTGATTCCTGGAGAGATAGTGACGAGTTTTATATTGAGGGGCAACTGGGCACCTACTATGTCAGCTTTAATACCCAGAAAGCGCCCTTTGACAACAAACTTGTGCGCGAAGCTTTCAGTTTAGCCATTGACCGCAACTACATCGTGGAAAATATCGGGAAGGCCGGTCAGCAGCCTGCTGGCGCCTTTGTTTCCATCGGTATCTCCGATGTTGATCCCACGAAAGAATTCCGCGAAGTAGGCGGCGATTATATCGATGTTTCTAAAGAAGCCTATGAACAGAACCTGGCGCGTGCGAAAGAACTGATGAAAGAAGCTGGTTATGAAAACGGCGAAGGTTTCCCCGTCGTTGAGTATCTCTACAACCCTGAAAGTGACGGCCATCGCCTCATTGCTGAAGCCCTGCAGCAAATGTGGGCGCAATTAGGCGTAGAAGTGAAGCTGGCCTCTCAGGAATGGAGCACTTTCCTGAATACACGGAAAAACGGCGACTATCAGATTGCTCGTAACGGCTGGCTTGCCGACTACAACGATCCCATTTCATTCTTGGATATGTGGATTACTGGTAGCGGTAACAATGACGCCCAATGGTCAAATGCTGAATATGATAAACTGATTGCAGAAGTGAAAAACTCCAGCGATCCAGTAGAACGCTTTGAGAAAATGCACCGGGCTGAAGATATCCTCTTTGAGGAAGCCGTGTTGGCGCCTATCTACTACTATGTAGACCTATATCTCATGAGTAATAAATTACAGAATGCTTATTCTTCACCGCTGGGATATAAATACTTCATGTATGCCCAGATCGCCAATTAGTAAGGGTAATTAAAAGGAAACGGGAGGTACGCCTCTCGTTTCTTTTTTTGTTGCTAAAAAATGATAGCAACTTGATTTGCTTTCTTCCTATATCTTTTTAGCCAAAAAAGCGTTTAAAAACCGGCAAGAGGGTAAGAAACAATACTAAACCGCCGTAAGTAAATTTTTCGCTATTTCTTAAGATTACTTAAACAAAAGTGCTGGCTGATTGTGGTAAAATGTAGGTGTATTTAACAAGGGTAAGATATCTTTACCTATTATGGGGTTTTTAAACATTTAAAACGTCTGAAAAGATTTAATTGCATATTAAATTTTATTCGAAAGGAGGAGGAATGATTGCCTTTAATTGAGTTGGAAAACATCTCGCGGATTTATAAAACAGGCCAAGTGAGTGTAACGGCATTGAAAAACGTTAACCTGGCGGTGGATAAGGGTGAATTTATCTCCATTATGGGGCCTTCCGGTTCAGGTAAATCTACTTTGCTTAATATTATCGGCTGTTTAGATAAGCCTTCAACAGGTACATATCTTTTTAACGGAAAACATGTGGAGAAACTTGGCGACGGTAAATTAGCTGACATCCGCAACCGTTACATCGGCTTTGTTTTTCAAAGTTTTCACCTGCTGACGGATCTTGATGCCCAGGGCAATGTGGAACTGCCACTGATTTACAGGGGTGTAGGCAGAAAAGAGCGGCAAAAGAGAGCCATGGCAGCACTGGAAGCAGTGGGCTTGGCTGAAAGAAGACGGCACCGTCCGGCGGAGCTTTCAGGCGGTGAGCAGCAGAGAGTGGCTATAGCCCGGGCCCTGGTGGGCGAGCCGGACATGATTCTAGCTGACGAACCCACCGGTGCATTGGATTCTGTTTCCGGGCAGATTGTTATGTCTATCTTTCAGCGGCTCAACAGAGAGCGAGGTATAACCATTATTCAGGTTACACACGCGCCAGAAATTGCTCACCATGCGCAAAGGGTTATTTATTTGCGAGACGGCGAAATAGAGCGAGAAGAAAAACTATCCCAGCCATTGGTGGCAGAAATGGGAATACAGAATAAATAATTTTGCGGGAGGTGTAAAAAATTGCTTCAGCGACTTTTAACGATTTTAATTATTGTTTTAATTGTTTTAGGCGGAGGCTATTATGCCTATCAACAGTTGATTCCCCCGCCGGAAGAGGATGCCACCGGTCCAATTTATGCGACTAAACCGGTTACCAGGGGAGATATATCTGTTGGTGTGGAAGTAGTCGGCACTTTGAGTCCGTCATCCGGGGGAGGCATTCAGGTACCCGGTTCCATGTACGGCGGGATGTCCGGTGGAGGTATTACATATGTTATTAGTGAAGTCTTAGTCAAAGAGGGAGATGTAGTACAACAAGGGCAGCTCTTAGTAAAATTGGATGCCCCTGATTTGGAAACAAAACTCCAAAGTTTGCAGGCAGAACTGGAAACGGAGCGCAAACTTTTAGCCGACTTGCTCAATGTTGCGATGGAGGAGCTAGAGCTAATTGATCCTTCCCGCGGCATTACCCTACAGGCTCCCATTGACGGAAGAGTTACTGACTTAACTGTACGGGAAGGGCAGAGTTTAAAGCAGGGCGAAATTGTCGCCAGAATCGTTAATGATGACAAATTTATTCTTACAGCCAGAGTCTTGCCCGGTGAATTGCAAGGCATGAAGGTAGGCGATGAAGCACTGCTTAGTTTTACCCAATTTTCCGGTACAGTATCTGCCAAAATCATTGATATAAATCCAAATGTGATTACAGAAAGGGCTGCAGACCTGTACGATTCGGTAGGCAGCGCCGCCAGTGATGATCAATATGTGTTCGTCCACTGGGTCACATTGGAAGGAGAAAACCCGGGATTGGTGCAGCCTGGTATGATCGCCAGGATCGGTGTAGCCAAAGAACAAGGTCAGCCTTTAAATGAGTATAATACCAGATGGCTGCGTTACTATGCCGCAGTGGACGGGTACGCTGAAGAAGAAAGAGTGCTTAGTCGCGCTGATGCAATTATTACAAGGATTTATGTGCGCAACATGCAAGAGGTGAAAAAAGGCGATCCCCTTATTGCCTTGGCCGGTGACGATGCCCAGGCAACCATTCAGGAAAAATTAAGAAAAATTCGTGGGTTGGAACAAGAGATACAGCAGCATTATAGCAAATTAGCCCAAACAGATATTATCTCGCCCATGGACGGAATTGTGGCCTATATTGATGCTCAACCCGGCAGAACGGTTCAAGCCGGCGAATGGTTAGGCCATATTTATACCGCCACCGATATGAGGCTGGTTACGGAAATTGATGACATAGATATTTTATTGGTGCAGCAAGGATCGCAGGTTGATGTTTCCGTAGATGCAGTACCGGGGCAAACTTTTGCCGGAGAAGTAGTTCATGTTTCCACCATGGGAAGAGATCGGGACGGTGTAACGCGCTTTTATGTGGAAATAAAAGTTACCGGTAGCGGTGAGTTGCGTCCGGGTATGCAAGCAACTGGTTACATCAACGCCGGCAGTGCAAAAGATGTGCTGCTGGTACCACTGGAGGCAGTTTTTGAAGAAGACGGCCAGTCAAAAGTAGAAGTACTGGAGGAAGACGGCAGCGTCAGGTTGGCTACCATTAAAATTGGTCTGATGAATGACAGGTATGCTGAAGTAAAGGAAGGACTTGAGGAGGGAGACCTGGTCATAACCGGCAGTACCGCCGATCTTTTACCCAGTCAGCGGATTCAAGCCAATGACCGTCTATTGCCTGGCAGTCCCGGTGAGGATGATGCTCCTTCCGGTGAGAACAATTAAGGCTTGTCCGTTTTAAGGGGTGATGGGGATGTTTAAATGGATTTACTCGCTCTGGATACGTTTTTGGTTTAGTGCGCAAATGGCCGGACACGGTATACTGGTAAATCCGCTCAGATCCGCCCTTACCGTTTTAGGTGTTGCCATTGGTGTCGCTTCGGTGGTAAGCCTGATGGGCATCGGGGAAGGGGCACGACAAGCTGTGGTTAGCCAGTTTGAGAGTTTAGGCGCCAATGTGATCGTGGTCAAAGCCATGGAGCCCGTTGCCGAATTTGCCCCTGAGTTTGCTGCCGAATTAGAGGAGATTGTGCCGCAACTTAAACAGATTACACCGGTAGTGTATGGTGAGGCTACAGTACGCTGGCGTCGCGACCGGGGCATAGCGCAAATCTTGGGTGTAAACAATAAATTTCCGGAAATTAGAGATCATGATTTAGTCTCAGGGCACTTTTTTTCCAACTTGCACGTAGAGCAGCGCTCTCCTGTAGCCGTGCTGGGCTATAATGTGGCCAGCGGTTTACTTGGGGGACGTAGCCCGGTAGGGCAAACACTGACTTTAGACGGCCGGACTTTTCGTATTATTGGTGTTTTAGCCCCCAAAGGCCCTCAACAGGCAGAGGGCATTGATGACAAGATTGTGATTCCCTATACCACGGCTCTGCGCATGACTGAGAAGAAAACGGTACCGGAAATTTGGGGCAAAGCCGGTTCAGCTTTGGAGGCCGACCTGGCAACCGTACAATTGGGACGAATTATTGCCCGTAATTTGGGCTTAGATGCCAAAGCTCCAACCACTAAACCTGCCGGAGAAGAAGATGTTGCTGTGCCGGTTGAAGAACCTGTACCCCCCATGGAAGAAGAACCTGATGATGATAAGCAATTAGGTTTAAAAACAGGTAAAGATCTGGTTACTATCACTAATTTAAATCAACTGGTACAGGAAGCCGACAAAGCTAATCGGGTTATGACGCTGTTGCTGGGGGGAATTGCAGCAGTATCTTTGTTGGTTGGCGGTTTGGGGATTATGAATATTATGCTGGTGGCCGTTACGGAAAGAACAAAAGAAATTGGCGTACGGCGTGCCTTGGGAGCCAAACAGGGCGATCTTTTAACACAGTTTATGTTGGAAGCCCTTTATTTAAGTGGAATTGGCGCCGTTGCCGGAGTGGCCGCCGGAGTTTGGGGTGCAAATCTCTTTGCCCGCTATGGATTTGAAACGGCAATAAGTTTTCAAGCCATACAAATTGCGGTGGGTGTTGCCATCGCCGCCGGTTTACTTTTTGGCGTTTATCCGGCAATTTCAGCATCTTCTGTGCCGCCGGTGGAAGCACTGCGTCGCTAAAATCTACACTTATTTTTATAGCTAAAGGGCTCTGCTATATACAGAGTCCTTTAGCTCAAGGGCAGTAATTTTGCAGTTTTGCTAGAACTTTATGACAAAACTAAGAAGAAGGCTATCTTTTTCGCTCTAGAATTGGTAAAATATATAGGGTGTTTTTTACAAGAAAAATGTAAGAGGTGATACCATGGAAGAGCAAAATAGCAGCAGAAATAAAATCTTATTTTTAGCTCAATTTTCTCTTCTGCTTGCTATTGAAGCCATTGTGTGTTTTACTCCCCTTGGTTCTTTGCCGGCGCTGGGGCCTATTGTGGCCACGTTGTCTCACATACCTGTAATCATTACTGCTGTGTTGCTGGGGACAAAAGCGGGTGCGGGGATGGGGTTTTTCTTTGGCCTTTTTAGTTTTTTAGTCTGGTCTTTTGCTCCGCCTAGTCCCGCCATTGCTTTCGTTTTTACTCCCTTTTATTCCTTAGGACAATTTCAAGGGAATTTTTGGAGTTTGGTGATCTGCTTTGTACCGCGAATCCTTATTGGCGTTGTGACAGGTTTAACTTTCCAAGCCTTAAAACACACGAAAAATCGCCTACTATCCTATGGTTTAAGCGGCATTTTGGGCAGTCTGACCAATACTCTCCTGGTTTTAGGCGGAATTTATTTCTTCTTCGGACAGGATTATGCTACCGCCATTGGTTCAGCATATAACCTTTTGCTAGGCTTAATTGTACTCACAATTCTTACCAGCGGTATTCCAGAGGCTATTCTTGGGGGGTTCGCAGCGTATGCTATTGGAGCTCCTCTAAATAAAGTATTGTCTAATGCTGATAGGAGCTGATTTTATTGGGGTCGTTTTAGGAATTGACGTGGGAGGATCGACAACAAAGATTGTAGGTTTCGATGAGACCAAAACATTGATTGGTACGCTGCAAGTTAAAGCCAGTGATCAAGTAACATCACTTTACGGCGCTATCGGAAGTTTTTTGTATCAGCAAGCAGTACCGCTTACGGCGGTAAAAACCATTGTGCTGACAGGTGTGGGTGCTTCTTATATTGAGAAAGATATTTACGGTATCCCTACTTTCAAAGTGGACGAATTTCAGGCTATAGGTTACGGCGGGCTTACACTTGCCGGTTTAGATGAAGCTTTAGTTGTTAGTATGGGTACAGGCACGGCTTATGTGCGTGCCAGTAAAGAGAAGGTTGTCCATATTGGGGGCAGCGGTGTCGGCGGCGGCACACTTCTTGGTTTGTCGGAATTGTTATTTCAGGAAAAAAATATTGACACCATTGAAAGATTGGCTCGCCACGGTGATTTGCATAATGTAGACTTGTTTATTTCAGAAATAACAAAAAGTAAAATTTCTTCACTCCCACCGGATGTGACCGCATCCAACTTGGCCCGTATCAAAAATACCGCAACAAAGTCCGATTTAGCTCTGGGTCTTTTAAATATGATTTTTCAAACAGTAGGTATGTTGGCGGTTTTTGCTTGTAGAAATGATACCATCAAAGATGTGGTTTTTACCGGCTCTTTAACTGTGTTTCCACATGCACGCACTGTTTTTGCCGGCCTCAAGGAGATGTATGGACTTAATTTTATTATTCCGGAAAATGCAGTTTTTGCCACAGCCATTGGGGCTACCATCCCCTATTTGGAGCAAAAATAGGTTACTGCCTTATTTGGCAGCAAGAAGCGCTTGTTCCTATAGAAACAAGCGCTTCTTGCTGCCCTGTGACAAGTAAGACTGGGGGGCGAAAAAAGAGGAAAAATAAAATAGATAAATTTTACTGCCCTTTTTTCGCAGTTTAGTATACAATATGGTTTAGCAAAAATTTAAGACGAAGGGGTACTAAAGATGCCGAAGCGAGAAGATATCCGTAAAATCTTAATCATTGGCTCCGGTCCCATTGTCATTGGACAAGCCGCCGAATTTGATTATTCAGGGACGCAAGCGTGTAAGGCATTGCGCAACCTTGGGTATGAAATAGTTTTAGTTAATTCCAACCCGGCTACTATTATGACAGATCCCGGCCTGGCTGATGCCACATATATTGAGCCGTTAAATGTAAAAAGATTAACCGCCATTATCGCCAAAGAAAAACCGGATGCCCTGCTGCCCAATTTAGGAGGGCAATCTGCCCTTAATTTAAGTATTGAGTTGGCTAAACAAGGTATCCTGAAAAAATACGGCGTAAAAGTAATTGGTGTCCAGCTGGAAGCCATCGAAAAGGGCGAGGATCGTATTGCTTTCAAAGAAAGCATGAAAAAATTGGGCATTGAGATGCCAAGAAGCAAGCCGGCATATTCGGTGGAAGAAGCGGAAAAAATTGCTGAAGAATTGGGTTTCCCCGTTGTCATCCGCCCGGCTTATACCATGGGAGGTACAGGGGGCGGCCTAGTTTATAACCGGGAAGAACTAAAAGTTGTGGCTGCCAGGGGAATTTCCGCCAGTATGATCGGACAAATTCTTGTGGAAGAATCTGTCCTGGGTTGGGAAGAATTAGAGTTGGAAATTATCCGGGATGCCAAAAACCAAATGATTACGGTGTGCTTTATTGAAAATGTGGACCCGGTAGGCGTACATACAGGTGACTCATTTTGCGTAGCGCCCATGCTGACCATCAGTAAAAAGCTGCAAAAAAGGCTGCAGGAGTATGCGTATAAAATTGTGGAAGCAACCGGGGTCATTGGCGGTACCAACGTGCAGTTTGCCCATGATCCAAAAACAGGGCGCGTTGTGGTCATAGAAATTAATCCCCGCACCTCAAGATCTTCCGCCCTTGCTTCCAAAGCAACCGGATTTCCCATTGCATATATTTCGGCCATGTTAGCTGTGGGCATAACTTTAGATGAGCTTCCTTATTGGAAAGAGGGTACACTGGACAAATATGAACCCACAGGTGATTATGTGGTAGCTAAATTTCCTCGCTGGGCTTTTGAAAAGTTTAAAGGGGCCGAAGATAAGTTGGGTACCCAAATGAAAGCCGTGGGCGAGGTTATGAGTATCGGAAAGAATTATAAAGAAGCACTGCAGAAAGCTGTACGTTCCCTTGAAGTGGGCCGCTACGGTTTAGGGTTTGCCCAGGATTATCACAGGCGTCCATTAAATGAATTGCTGGCTTTATTGGCGGAACCCACCAGTGAACGCCAGTTTATTATGTATGAGGCACTGCGCAAAGGCGCCACTGTAGAGCAGTTGCACCAGTTGACACAGATTAAACCGTGGTTTATCCAACAGATGCGGGAACTGGTGCTTTTGGAAGAAGAAATTTTGCAGTATAAAGGCAAAAAACTGCCGGACGAAATATTAATACGGGCCAAAAAGGACGGCTTTGCCGATCGTTACCTGGCTATGTTACTGGGAACGGAGGAAAAAGCCATCAGGGAGCAACGCCTTGCCCTAGGGCTGACCGGTGCCTTAGAGTATGTGCCTGTCAGCGGTGTGGAAAATGCCGCCTACTATTTTTCCACTTATAATGGTCAAGAGCAAATTAAGCCAAGTAAAAAAGAAAAAGTGATGATTTTAGGCGGTGGGCCCAACCGTATTGGCCAAGGTATTGAATTTGATTATTGTTGCGTCCATGCGGCTTTTGCTTTACGGGATTTAGGTTATGAAACCATTATTGTCAATTGCAACCCGGAAACCGTCTCCACTGATTACGACACGTCAGACAGATTATATTTTGAGCCTTTGACCGTGGAAGATGTACTAAATATTTATCATAAGGAAAAACCTTTAGGGGTAATTGTGCAATTCGGCGGACAAACACCGCTAAATATTGCAGGGGAGTTGGCGGCGGCAGGGGTGCGCATCCTCGGCACAGCCCTGGAAGCAATAGATTTGGCTGAGGACCGTGATCATTTTGCCGCCATGATGCAAAAATTAAATATTCCTATGCCTAAGGCAGGCATGGCCGGCAATTTGGAGGAAGCCCTTAAAATTGCCGAGGAAATAGGTTACCCGGTCATGGTCAGACCTTCCTATGTGCTTGGGGGACGGGGAATGGAATGTGTGCATGATGAAGAAATGTTGCGCGAATATGTGGCGGCCGCCGTTGAAGTTACGCCGGATCGTCCCATTTTAATTGATAAGTTTCTTGATCATGCCATAGAAGCCGAGGCTGATGCCATATCCGACGGGGTAAACGTTTTTGTACCGGCTGTGATGGAACATATTGAATATGCCGGTGTGCACTCCGGCGACTCTGCCTGTGTCATCCCGCCCATCAGTATTGCCGGGAAGCATTTGCAAACAATCTCCGAATATACGAAGAAAATTGCCCGGGAACTGAAAGTGGTAGGCTTAATGAATATACAGTATGCCATTGCGGACGGGCGCGTTTATGTTTTGGAAGCCAACCCGCGTGCCTCCCGTACAGTGCCCCTTGTTTCTAAAGTTTGTAATGTCTCCATGGCTAGGTTGGCCACGGAAATAATTATGGGAAAAAAGCAAATTTCCCACTTAAAACCCAAAAAAATTCACCATTTTGGGGTCAAAGAGGCTATACTACCTTTTAACATGTTCCATGAAGTTGACCCGGTTTTAGGTCCAGAAATGCGTTCTACCGGCGAGGTGCTGGGCATTGCCGAATCTTTCGGGGTGGCATATTTTAAAGCTCAAGAGTCAACCCAAGCCCCTTTACCCTGCGCGGGTACGGTTCTAATAAGTGTCCGTCCTCAAGACAGGCCGGATGTGCTTGAAGTGGCACAAAGATTTAACAAGCTTGGTTTTAAAATATTTGCCACGGAGGGTACAAATCGCTTTTTAAACCAGCATGGTATACCGTCGACCTATATTAAAAAACTATATGAGGGACGGCCCAATATACTTGATAGCATTGCCAATAAGGAAATCGATTTAGTAATTAATACGCCTGTAGGTCGCATCGGGGAAAAAGATGATTCTTATATCCGTAAAGCGGCCATTAAATATAAGATCCCTTATATTACAACTTTGACGGCGGCTCTGGCCAGTGCCAAAGGCATTGAAGCTTATATGAAGCTGCAAGAGGAAAAAATTAAAAGCCTACAGGAGTATCATGCCGAAATTCAGGATAGTCAATAAACCGTAATCTTTCAGGAAAAAGCACTGCTTTGCAGTGCTTTTTTAGCTTTTTTGGTGCCATTGGGTAAAAGCGGTGGTTGATTGACAGCATCCGGCGTCCATGATAAAGTATAATAAGAAAATAAAGAAAAGTCAGACTAGTGCAAAAGGAGGAGTTGTCATGGCAGTAAACTTGGAAGATAGGGTAAAGAAATTAGAAGAGCTGGTGGAATCACTGCAGAAAGAATTGGCGGCTAAAGAAAAACGTTTACAGGCACAGGAAGATATGTGGGCTATTGTCAGGTTGCAGAATGCATATGGTTATTATTTAGAACATTGGATGGTTGATGAAATTGTTGATCTTTTTGCTGATCATCCCGATGTGTCCGCTACTTTTGTGGAAGGTACATACCTTGGCCTTGAAGGGGTTCGCAGATATTTCAACCGTTTGAAAGATGCACCGCCTACCTTTTTACATCAGGTAATGCAGGTTTCTCCGGTGATCACTTTAAGTGAAGATGGACAAACCGCCAAGGGCAGATGGTACGGTTATGGCATTATTTCCACCGAGCCTGTTAACGATAATATTGATCCCTTGTACATGGGCGTAGTCTATGAGATGGAATATATTAAGCAGGACGGAATTTGGAAAATTTTAAAACTGGCTTTCCAAATGCATTATGCTTACCAGCCGTCGCAAATGTTTGTCAAGGCTCCTGCCCCGGAAGAAAAGGAAGAAACCAGGTTTGTCATGAATTTGAGCCCTGATATCTGGGCGGAATATGATATACAATATCCTTCCGGATATATTTATCCTTTCCATTTTAAGCATCCGGTGACCGGCAAGGAGACCAGTGAGGCTGCTTATAACGCCAAGTTAAAACTTAAACCTAATCGTTTTCGCCCTAAATAATGCCTAAGATAAGCCCTGTAAAGCTTGAAACTTTGCAGGGCTTTCAGTTTAATTGAAGCGCAAATCTTGGCTGCAGCGATTGTAAAGTCTAAAAATAGAGGAAAAGCTGATGTCTGGGTCGAATGAAGAAAAACGTTTGCTTAAGTGATTGATGGGAGGGATGAACATTGAAAATGGAAGTTATTGCCGGCCGGGTAAAACAGGCTTCCCTTGAACTGGCCGCAGCTACCACACAGCTAAAAAATAAAGCACTTGAAAATATCGCCGACTTACTTTTAGCAAGAAAAGATGAGATTATGCAGGCTAATTTGGAAGATCTGGAGCGCAGCGAAAAAGAAAATCTGGCGGCGCCTTTATTAAAACGGCTAAAATTTGATGAAAGTAAAATTAATGAAGCTGTTGCCGGTATCAACAGCCTAATCCGCCTGGAAGATCCGGTGGGAAAAACATTACTGGCCACAGAATTAGATGAAGGGCTGGAATTATACCGGGTTACCTGCCCCATCGGGGTTATTGGGGTAATTTTTGAATCCAGGCCGGACGCCTTAGTGCAGATTTCAACATTGTGCCTAAAAAGCGGTAATGCTGTCCTCTTGAAAGGCGGCTCTGAAGCAAGAAAAACTAACAGGATTTTAAGTGAAATTATCCTGAGCGCCACAAAAGAAGTGGGCTTGCCTGAATTTTGGGCATACCTTTTGGAAACAAGGGACGATGTACAGGAAATGCTTAAACTGGACAGCTACATTGATTTAATTATTCCCAGAGGCTCAAATGAATTTGTGCGCTACATTATGGAGAACTCTAATATCCCGGTGCTGGGGCATGCCGATGGCATTTGTCATTGCTATGTGGATGAGAATGCCGATCTGGAAATGGCCAAGCGCATTGTTGTTGATGCCAAGACACAATACGTAGCCGTCTGCAATGCGGTGGAAACATTGCTGGTGCATAAAAATGCGGCGGCGGAATTTTTGCCGCTGCTAAAAACAGCTTTGGAGGAAAAGAATGTAGAGATTTTTGGCTGCCCCCAAGCACAGGCGCTGATAAACATTAAACCGGCTAGTAAAGCAGATTGGGAAACAGAATACCTTGACTATAAACTGGCCATAAAAATTGTGGATAGTATGGAGGAGGCTATAGAGCATATTAACACTTACGGTTCAGGTCATACTGACAGCATTATTACCAATGACCGGAAGAAAGCTGCTTACTTTATGGATCATGTAGATTCCGGTAATGTTTTTTGGAATTGTTCCACCCGTTTTAGTGACGGTTT
>JAAYMK010000075.1 GCA_012521405.1 Bacillota bacterium | reverse complement strand
CTATTCATGCAGGATGAGGCACTCCTTTCGGTTTGTTTTGCTTAGTAACTTAACAATAACCGATTTGTCCTCATCTTGCATTCTTTTTTTTAAAGCTTAATGTCCAAGATGTATTGTAGTCCTACAGGTAGAAATTATTGTTGGCAAAAAGTAACGTTGTCAAATCTTTTTTGATATGCTATACTGAAGTGTTTTTACAAGCGGTTTAAAGATGAAAGGGGGAATGTTGCGACACTAAATTTAATGAAATACTGGGAAAGCGCCTGGACACGCACTTGCGTGTTGACGAGGAGGAGGTTTATCGAGTTTTCGGCGGATGCCTCCCGGTCGGCCACGGCCGTTAGGAACCTACAAAACCGTTGAGCGATCAGCGGGACAAAAGGGTTTCAGTGGCTTATTTTTCGTTTTCTTTTCGTAAGAGGTAAAAGTAAGAGGAAAGTTAACCTGTCTGTGAAAGGGGCTACAGGAAATGGGAAACATGTTTGGCACAGACGGTATCCGCGGCATTGCCAACCGCGAATTAACACCGGAGATTGCTTATAAAATGGGGAGAGTTGCCGGTTATGTCCTTACCAAAAGCAGGAAAGGGAAGAATGCTTTTTTACTGGGCAGGGACACACGCATCTCCGGCCCCATGCTGGAAGGAGCTTTAGTGGCGGGTTTAACTTCTGTCGGAATTAATGTGCACCTGGCCGGAGTTATTACTACACCTGCGACTGCCTATTTAATTAAAGAACTGGACGGCTGTGGCGGAGCTGTAATTTCCGCTTCTCATAACGCTTTCCATGACAATGGGATTAAATTTTTCAGTGCTGACGGTTTTAAACTGCCTGACAGCGTAGAAGAAGAAATGGAATCTTTGTTTTTCGCGGCGGAAGATAAACTGCCGCGGGCGGAAGGTGAAGCAGTGGGCAGTGTTTATACCGACGCCACCGCCGGTGAGCGCTATCTTGAATATTTACTGTCCACAGTTTCTTGCTGTTTAAATGGAGTTAAAATTGTTTTGGATTGCGCCAATGGTGCCGCTTACCGGCTTGCACCTGCTGCCTTTTCGGCTTTGGGTGCCTCTGTCATTACCATTAATAATCAACCAAACGGGATTAATATTAACCGGCAATGCGGCTCAACCCACCCCGAGACAATTTGCCAAGCGGTGCGTCACCATCAGGCGCATTTAGGTTTTACTTTTGACGGTGATGCAGATCGTGTTTTGGCCGTTGATGAAACTGGGAAATTGGTTGATGGCGACGCCATCATGATTGTTTTGGCAAAATATTTACAGGAAAAGGGGCGTCTCAAAAATAATGCCCTGGTAGCCACCGTCATGAGCAATCTCGGTCTGGAAATAGCGGCGCAAAAACTCGGCTTAAAGCTTTTGCGTACAAAAGTAGGCGACCGTTATGTGCTGGAGGAAATGCTGGCGGGCGGGTACAACCTTGGCGGTGAACAGTCGGGCCATATTATTTTGCTGGATCATAATACCACCGGTGACGGCTTGCTAACCGCCCTGCACCTGGCCTTTGTCATGGCGGAAAAAGGTCAAACACTGGCTGAACTTGCGGCAGACTTTATCCGTTACCCGCAAGTACTGGTAAATTGCCGCGCCGCCAAACGGGAAGGCTGGGAGCAAAATCAGCGTATCCAGCAGGCCATGCAGGAAGTACAAGCAAAACTGGAGGGGCGGGGAAGACTGCTTGTCCGTCCTTCGGGTACAGAACCGCTAATCCGGGTTATGGTTGAAGGGGAGGATGAGGCAGAAATCAAAGCTTTGGCGGAAAATTTGGCTGCCATCATTACGGAAGAGTTAGCATAATAATGATTAGGGAAACTTAACGCAGCAAAGGCGGTGAAAAGGCATGTTCAAGCCGGAGAACTTTTTCTCGCTCAAAGACAATCTTTTTGCTTCTTTGTTTGCCGGTACTGAACATACCTGGGATGTTTTGAAAAAACTCCCGGTTTTTTGCCGGGAATTTATTAAAGGTAATGTGGCTAGAATCCGCAACGGACAAATTTTCATTCCGCAGACGATCATCTTCTATGAGGATGAGGTGATTACCGGCAACTTTAGCATAGATGCTACCCAGAAACCGCCACAGGTCATTTTTGACGGCAAAATCCTTGAAGGTGCAAGTATCATCTATGCCGGTGCGGTTTTAATGAATGATGAGATTTATCTGGGCAAGAGTACGGTGATAGAACACCGGGTGCTTACATTAATGGGCCGGCCTATATCGGGGATTTTACTGAAGTGCGCCAAGGTGCCTACATCCGGGGAAATGTATTAATCGGTGAGCACTGTGTAGTGGGGCATGCCACTGAGATAAAGTCTTCCGTGTTGCTCGGAGACAGTAAGGCAGGACACTTTGCTTATATTGGTGACAGTATTTTAGGCCGCGTGAATCTGGGGGCCGGAACAAAACTGGCAAATTTAAAAATAACCGGCTCACCTATCGTCATTACCGTGGCCGGCAAAGAATATCATACCGGCTTAAAAAAGTTTGGCGCCATCCTTGGCGACGGAGTGGAAACAGGTTGTAACAGTGTGACTGCTCCAGGCACCATTCTCGGCAAAGATGTACGGCTCTATCCGAACGGCACGGCTAGAGGCTATTATCCTCCTAAAACCATCATTAAAGTTAAACAAATCCAACAGCCCCAGAATTACGAATTTGCCTGATGCTTAAATTGAGGAGGAGTGCCTGTGAAAATTCGGATTGCTAAAGATTACGACCAAATGAGCACATGGGCTGCCGAGATCGTGGCTCAAGAGATTAAGGAGAAAAATGATTTGGTGCTGGGCTTGGCTACAGGTTCAACACCGGAAGGCTTGTATCGCCTTTTGGTACAGATGTATCAAGAAGGAACACTGGATTTTAGCAAGGTAATTACTTTCAACCTGGATGAATACTTGGGTTTAGCACCGACACATCCGCAAAGCTACGCCTATTTTATGCACCAGCATCTTTTTGCTCATATTAATATCAAAGCTGAGAATATACACCTGCCGGATGGTTTAGCAAAAGATTTACCTGCTTTTTGCCGTGAGTATGAGGAAAAAATTGCGGCGGCAGGCGGTATTGATTTGCAGATCCTTGGTATCGGCCGCAATGGCCATATTGGTTTCAATGAACCTAATGACTACTTAAGCGCCGGTACCCATGTTGTCAGTCTGACGGAAGAAACCATTGATGCCAACAGTCGTTTCTTTAACTCCAAAGACGAGGTTCCCCGCCAAGCAGTTACCATGGGTATGGGAACTATTTTAAAAGCAAAAAAAATCTTGCTTATGGCCAATGGCAAAACAAAAGCCGAGGCCATTAAAGGCACCCTGAGCGGAAAAATTACCACAAAGATTCCGGCTTCTTTTCTGCAGCTCCACAGAGATTTAACCGTAATTATTGATGAAGAGGCCGCCTCTTTACTGTAAAAACAAAGACAGCCGGAGCTAAAAGAAAATCCAGGCCAAATGCGGCCTGGATTTTTCCTATTCTTTAACGCCGGCACAGGGAATATCCGACTTTAAAAATATATACCAAGCAATGATGGACAAAACGGAAGCCACGACGATTAATGCACCCAAACTGATGATAAAATTTCCTTTGGGGAGGGAAGCAACAGTCATGCCCAGAATACCAAAAAGGGTAAAGAAAGTGTTAAAAAGTGAAGAAACAGTACCTGTATCTCCCTGCTGCTGGTCAAAAACAACATTGATGCCAAAGGGACGCAGGATGGCTCCCGTCATGGTCATGCAGACAACGCCAATCAAGAAAAGAAAGGGGGACAACTGCCCAAAAAGTATAAGAAAGATGCCGCTGGCGGCGGCAATGGCAAAACAGCCTGCAGCCAGCGCTTTTTTGTTGAAGTTAAGCAGGAAGCGCACGTAAATCACAGGGCCAAAAATTGCCAGGAAGGAATTGGCGGCAAAAAAGTAGCTGTAAGCATCTTTACTTAAACCAAAGAAATCCACGTAAATGTAAGAGGAGAGGGCAAGATACCCCATAAAGGGCAGTTGGGAGAGGGAAAAAATAACTGTAGGGATAAGAAAGCTTTTATTTTTGCCCACGGTGTATAAACGACCAAAGGCACCTAAAAAGCTGCCCTGGTATTTTTCTTCCGCTTTTAATGTTTCCGTATATAATATAGTTAAGACTAAATTTGTAGCACCAATGAGAGTCAGCAGCCAAAAAGCACCACGCCAATCTGTAAATTCTAAAATCCAGGAACCGATAACAGGTGCCAAGATGGGAGCAATTCCGGAAATAGACTGGGTGATAGCCAGCATCTTTTCTCTTTCTTTGCCGGCGAAACAATCTTTGACGATGGCAAAGGAAGCGGCAATGATGCCGCCCCCACCGATTCCCTGTAGGGCTCTGGCGACGATGAGAACATAGATGCTTGGTGCCAGGGAACAACAAATACTGCTGATGATATATATGAGACTGCCGGTTAAAATCACCGGCCGGCGGCCGTATTTATCGCTGATTGGCCCCCAAAGTAAAATGCCTACGGCATAGAAGAAAAAGAAGGCACTTAATGTCATATTGGTTAGAAAAGGGCTGCTGCCGAAATAAGCGTTTAATCCGGGAATAGCCGGAAGATATAAATCAATGGAGAGGGGAACAAACATATTCATAATGACAATAAAGGCAATTAAGCCGGAACGACCTAAAAACTTTTGCTTACCGGCTGCTTGCGCTTGCGTAGCGTTAGACATAATCAACCCCCTAATAGATTTTTTATGGTTTTTAACATTATAACATAATTTTTCCGGGCAGTTTTAGCTGTTAAATTAATTATATTTTCAGGCAAAAGATAAAAAACAAAAATTTTACTTTGGAAGTGTAACCTTTTTGTTGTTCATGCGTTTTAAATAAATGGAGGCGAAAATTTAAAGGTCGGTGACGGAAATTGGGCTCACTAAAAGTTGTCAAGCAAAAGGAAACAGCGCCGGATCTGGAGTACCTCATGAGGCGTTACGGAGACCAAGTTTTGCGTTTGGCCTATTCATATTTAAAAGATGTAGAAGAAGCTAAAGATGCCGCCCAGGAAGTTTTTTTGAAAGTTTTTCTTTCCCTGCCCAAGTTCCGGCAGGAAGAAATGCCCTATACTTGGATTTATCGGGTTACGGTTAACTTGTGCCGGGACAGGCTCCGCAAGAAAAAACATTTTCTCTGGCAGTTCCTTGAAGATGATTCCGGTTTGGTCAGCAGTCTAAATACTGAAGATCAGGCTCTAGCCAAACTGGAGGAAAAAGAAATCTTTATGGCTGTGATGAGTTTACCGGAAAAATATCGCGAAGTAATTTTCTTATACTACCTTTATCAATTTAATATTAACCAAATTTCTGCCATCACCGGCGCCGGTAAAGCTTTAGTAAAAACCAGGTTGCACCGGGCCAGAAAAAAATTAAAAAAATTATTAATTGCAAATGGGGTGGTTGAGAGTGCGTAAGATGGACGATATTTTCGAGAAACTGCCCCATGCCTTGGAGGACGGTCTCAAAGATTTAAAATTTACGGAAGAGATGAGGCAAAATGTTTTGTCTCAATTAAATAAAGCTGCTACCAAAGCCGGCCCCCAAAAAAAGAAACATTTCTGGCAGGTTGCAGTGGCCTTAATTGTGCTGCTGGGATGTATAGGTGTTGCCGGCTTGTGGAGTACCTACCGCAACTTGGCGCCGCCGGTGACAAGTCCTAATTTCACGGAAATTGAGGCACTGGATATTGATTTAGATGGAAAAGAACCTTTGGAACTGGTTAATACATGGCGGGTGCGTGAACCGGACAGAACGGAAAGTTTAATGGCCATAGTTTGGACACGCAATGCCAGAGGTCAGTTAAGTGTGGTTTCAACACATCCCATGGAAGGGCAGGAGTTTCTGCCCCTTGTGGTTTTGCCGGCACCGCGGCGCCAGGGTAATTTGGTGGTTATTGCTTCCACAGATGGCGAGAAGCAGATTTTTTACTCTATTCTCGGCTATGAAAACGGGCGGGTTGTGGAATATCCCGGTAAATATATAGAATACCCGGTGAAAAAAATGCGGAATCCGCGGGAAATAAACTTGGTTCCCGTGATTATAGACCACAAAATTATCTATGCAAATTGGGAGGTAGAAAAATGAAGAAAAGTAAAAAAGCAGTACAAATCTTTTCTGTCATGGTACTGGTCTTATCTCTTTTCTTTTCACCTGCCATAGCTGCCGCAGCTGTGGAACTGGCCACAACTTATCCCGGCATCGCTGCAGGGTCGGGAGAGGTAGTAACGTTTCCTTTAGAAATTGTCAATAACGGCTCCCAAAGCAGAGTTGTCACTTTGCAGGTTGAGGCTTTACCTGAGGGGTGGCATGCTTCCATTGAAGGAAAGGGAAGACAAGTTAATCAGGTTTATGTCTTTGCCAACTCAGAAGCCAATGCCGATTTAAAGGTGCAAATCCCGCGCGAGCTTGAACAAGGTGTTTATACGGTGACCGTTAGCGCCTCTGCAGAAGGAACAATCCTTGACCGGTTAAATTTACAAATTAAAGTCAGTCAAGAGTCCACCGGTGCCGACCAATTAAAAGCACAGTATTCGGAAATTAAAGGGTCCGCCGATGCTTCTTTTAACTATAAACTTACGCTCACCAATAACAGTAATGCAGAACAGGTGTACAGCCTAGGAGCAGACCTGCCTCAAGGATGGCAAATTTCTTTCAAACCGTCTTATGAACAGCAGGAAGTTGCCAGTATACCTGTGGCCGCAGGTCAGTCGGTTGACTTAAATGTCAGTATAACTCCGGCTCCCGGGGTAGAAGCAGGAGAATATGATGTGGATGTTTATGCCGTCTCCGCACAGGGACAAGTTTCCGAACGCCTGACGTTGATTATTAGTGGTTCCTACCGTATGGAGTATACCACCGCCAGTGAAAGGCTCAATACCGAGCTTGTGGCCGGACAGGAGAAAAAAATCACCATGGTGGTGAGAAATACCGGCAGTGCACCTTTAAACAATATTCGTCTTTCAGCCTCTACCCCCAAGGATTGGAATGTTAGCTATGACGTGGAAAAAATTGAATTCTTAAAACCCGGTGAAGAGCAGCAAGTTACGGCAACCATTACCGCCAGCAGTAAAGCCATTGCCGGAGATTATGCTCTGACCTTGACAGCCTATGCCGATGAAATTCGGAAAGTGGCCGATATGCGGGTCACAGTAAAAACTTCCACTTTATGGGGTTTGGTAGGTGTTGTGATTGTACTTCTTGTTTGCGGCGGGGTATATTGGATTTTCCGTAAATACGGGAGGCGATAAAATTGGCACCGTCGACGGGTAAGTACTTGGTGGAGACAAAAAACTTAACGAAGCACTATGGCTCGCTGGTGGCGGTGTCAAATTTAAATCTAAAAGTAAAAACAGGAACTATTTTTGGGATTTTAGGTCCTAACGGTGCCGGCAAAACAACGACAATTCTCATGTTGTTGGGCTTAACGGAACCAACCTCCGGTAGTGCGCGGATTGCCGGTTATGACCCGCTGCGCGAACCTTTAAAAGTGAAGGCGTTGACCGGCTATCTGCCGGATAATGTGGGTTTTTATCAGGATATGACCGGTTTGGAAAACCTGTATTACACTGCCGATCTCAACGGTTTGTCCCGGGAAATAGCAAAGGAACGTATTTATACTGCTTTGGAAAGAGTCGGTTTAATGCATGCGGCTGAACGCAAAGTGGGCGAATACTCCCGTGGTATGCGGCAGCGTCTGGGGATTGCCGATCTTTTAGTGAAAGATCCGCCGCTGATTATTATGGATGAACCGACGCTGGGTATAGACCCGGAAGGGGTCAAGGAGTTACTGCAGTTAATTAAAGAATTAGCCCATGAAGATAAAAGAACTATTCTTCTTTCCTCCCATTTACTACACCAAGTACAGGCCATTTGTGACGAAGTAGGTATCTTTGTGGGAGGAAAAATGATTGCCTCCGGCACCATTGAACAGTTGAGCAGCCAGTTGCAGGCAAGGGAAAAGCTACAACTGGAACTGCAGGTTGCACCGCAGGATGAAGCGCTTTACCGGCTGTGCCGCAGCATGGAAGGAGTAATAGAGGTTGCCACGGAGGGCGAGCTCATCAGGTTAACGTGTAAAAAAGATGTCCGCCCTCAACTGTCCAAAGCAATCATTGAGGCCGGCTACAGTATACTGCACTTGCACTTACGCGGCTTTACTTTAGATGATATTTACAGCCGTTACTTCCAGAAGCAGGAGGGAAATTATGACCAAAACCGGACTGCTTAAAATCGAAGCATTGGAAAATGTGGTTCAGGCCAATAAAGGTTTAACCGCCGTGATCAAAAAGGAAATCTCCGATCATTTAAGCGGGAAGCGCTTCCTGATACTTGTCCTTTTAGTGGTGGTGGCCTGTCTTGCTTCGCTTTATATTGCCGCCACCACCATACGTTCTGCGGGACAGGGATCTGATTTTGTCTTTTTAAAGCTGTTTACTGTTGCCGGTTCCACGTTACCCTTTTCCTTTACCGCCTTCGTTTCCTTTTTAGGTCCCCTTTTAGGTTTAATGATGGGTTTTGATGCCATTAACGGGGAACGGGACCGGGGGACTTTAAGTCATGTGCTGTCCCAACCCATTTTCCGCGATGCTTTAATTAACGGTAAATTTATTGCCGGAGTTATTGTCTTGGCCATGGTAATTTTTGGCCTTGGTTTTCTAACGGGGGGACTTGGACTGTTAGTTTTCGGCGTGCCGCCTACCCTTGAAGAAGTACTGCGCATCTTGGTTTACCTGGCGTTAAGTGTGGTTTATATTTCTTTTTGGCTAGCTCTCTCACTATTGTTTTCTATCCTCTTTCGCCAAACGACAACTTCTGCTTTGGCGGGAATTGCACTCTGGCTATTCTTTACGCTTTTTGCCGTTTTCTTTGTGGGCATGATTGCCAATGCCATTTATCCTGTCACTGATTCAAGTTCGGCACAGCAGGTTTTAAATAATGCGCGGCTGGAGTTATGGTTGGGAAGGATTTCACCCAATGCCTTATACGATGAAGCAACCGTAACTTTACTTAATCCTTCCGTTAGAGCTTTGGGTTTTGTCATGCTGGACCAGCTTTATGGTGCCATTGATGCGCCGCTATCCTTTGGACAAAGTGTGCTATTAATTTGGCCGCACTTGGTAAGCTTAATAGCCGCCACTTTGCTTTGCTTTGCCGCCGCTTACTATGCTTTTATGCGGCAGGAAAT
>JAAYMK010000074.1 GCA_012521405.1 Bacillota bacterium | reverse complement strand
GCGGCAGAGTTGTGGCTCCACCGCATTTAATCCTCACCACAGGTTTAAACTTGGCCGGCAAGAAAAAAGAAGCTGCCCTCATTGCCCGCCGCTTCTGTGATCATGTGAAAGAAAAAGGTGTGATCCTTGGGTTCGCCCCTTATGATTATTACCCGTTAACCGGAGAAAAAGCTAAGATTTATAACGGCCCCATTGCCTCCGATGGCTGGAGCTGGTCAACTTGGTGTGCCTGTTCCGTGCTTATGATGATTACCAGCATTATTCCTGAAGCAGAAGCACAAGCTTAAATTCTTCTTGCCGGATTTGCTGACACTGAGACGCCACAGTGTCAGCTTTTTTTCGGCTATTTCTGCTAATTTGTACGATATTATATGTCACAACAATAACGCAAAAATCTCCACCGCCAAGGAATTATTGACCATGGATTTTTCTTACTATATACTTTTTTTAGGTGTGCTATTTCAGGTAAGGAATCGCTGCACAGTTAAATCCATGATTTAATCTCTAGGGGGGCAAAAACTTGACTGAAGCAAAAAAATTAAAAGCAGAACGGACGAAACTTTTCGAGGATATTTACGACGGTATCATACCGCAAAGGGTACCCCGTAACGCAGGGCTTTCCGTGGAATTTACCATCCAATATGCCGGGCTGCCGCTGGCGGAAACACAGTATACCCTAGAAGGCATAGAAGAAGCCTTTGAAAAAATCTGTCAACTGCAATGCATGGATGCTCATCCCATTGGTTTTGTTAAGCCTCCTCTGCATTGGCAAATCTTAGGCTCAAGAAGTTTTCAGATGAGCTCTAGCGGTTTTGTCCAACATCCTGAATTTAGTCCCATGCAGCCGGACGAATACGATGAACTTATCGCCAACCCGCTTGATTTTTTCCTGGAAAAAATCCATCCGCGCGTCTATACAGAATTGGATACAGACCCTATCACGCGTTCTTTTATTTTTGCTGCCGCTTTAAAGGCAAATGAAGATCATATGAACACTTTTGCGCGCATCAGTGACAAGTTGGCGGAGAAATACGGCTTTTTTGTACCACCCAAAGGGACAACCCCACTGACCTTTGCTCCTTTTGATTATTTAGCCAACTGGCTGCGCGGGTTTACAGGCGTCTGCATCGATATTCGCAGGCAACCGGAAAAAGTCAGCCAAGCCTGTGAAGCCATTTTAGCCATGTTAATGCGTTCATGTATTCCCGAAAGACCTTCCCGCTATGGACATACTTTAATTCCACTACATATGGCACCGTATTTAAGCGAAAAAGATTTTGAAAAATTCTATTGGCCTACTTTTTATAAAATGGTTTGGGCGCTGGCTGAAGCCGGCCAACCGGCCAGGATTGCCTGCGAACATGATTGGATGCGTTATCTTGATTACCTCCAGGAGTTACCGCCTCAAACCCGGATTATTTTTGAATTTGGTGATCCTAAACTGGTGAAAAAAAAGCTGGGGAAAAAATTTATTCTCAGCGGTTTTTATCCTCTTACTTTACTCCAAACAGGCACAAAAGAACAGTGCATTGACAAAGCAAAAGAATTGCTTGATATTCTTGCACCGGGAGGAAATTATATTTTCGGCTTTGATAAAGGAGCACTCTCCTTAGACAATATTAATATGGAAAACTATCTGGCCGTAATGAATTATATTGGTGAAAACGCCTACTACGATAACGCCGGAGAAAGTTCACTGGATTTCACCCCGGTTACACCGCCAAAAATTGAAATCCCAAAATTAAAATCAAAATATGATTTTGATTGGGAAGTATACAAGAAACGCCACCCCAATTTTCTTCCCCATTTAGAACCGCTGATGAAGCAACAAATGGAAAAGTACAGAAAGATAGCTCTGGAGTTTCTTTCCTACTAAAAAACCCCGCCCAGCGGGGTTTTTTCGTCTAGTTTACGGCATACTGCAAAACATTTGCCGCCACTTTGGCGGCAGTTCTACTGCCGACACCGCCGTTTTCAATAATCACCACAAACGCCAGCGGGTAGTCTTCCCGCGCCAAAAACCCGGCAAACCAGGCATGGGGTCTCTTGCCGCCGCCAACTTCCGCCGTACCCGATTTGGCGGCAAGCTCTAAACCTTTAAAATTTTCTTCACCATAACTGGTAAGGGTATTATTCCGCATCATGGCGGCCAACTCTGCAGCCGTTTCCGGCGCCAGAATTTGTTTTTTCTCTCTGCCGCCTAAAATTGATAAGGGACCTTTATTTTTTAAAATGGTGGGGGTTACCCGCACTCCCTTGTTGGCTATTGCCCCCATAAAGGCCATAAAATTCAAAGGGTTGGCCGTGTTAGTATATTGACCGATACCGGCCCAAGCCAAATCTGCACCGCCGGCCTTTGTCACATCAAATTTTCCCTGCGCTGTTTTGATATCATCCACCACTAAAGCGGCATTAAACCCTACCTGATTTGCATATTCCTGCAGCCGTTCTGCACCGAGTTCCAAAGCAATGTGGGCAAAAGCAATATTACAAGAATAAGCCAGGGCTTCTTTCAAGGTAACTTTGCCATGGGCAGTCATACATGTTACTTTTTCACCGCCTATTTCCATTCGTCCCTGACATAAATATTCAGCAGTGGCAATCTCCTCAAGCTGCTCAAGGGCCGCTGCCGCCGTAACCAGCTTAAAAATGGAACCTGGAGTATAGGCTGCCGAGAAAAAGCGGTTAAGAAAAACACCTTCATATTTTTCCGGATCCAAATCAGCCGGCGGAGCTTGCGGGTCAAAGGAAGGCGAACTTACCATACAAAGAATCTCACCTGTCCGGTAATTATAAACACCCACCGCCCCTTTCCGCCCGTTTAATTCCTGATAAGCTTTTGCGCATAAATCGGCATCAAGGGTAAGGATTAACTCTTGCTCGTTTCTTTGTCCGCTGCCAAACCGGTATGCGCCGCTTATGCGGTTCCAGCCGGTTAAACGCTCCCGAAACGCCACCAGTGCACTGGTGGCTACGTTTCCGTCCTCATCGCCTACGGCATGCATCAGTGCGGTACGTATAGTTTTATTTTCATTGTACTTGAGCCCGTCTTCTGTCATCTGCAATAAGACCCTGCCTGCCCGGTCATAAACTGTACCTAAAGTTTTAATTTTACCGCCTGTAAAGTAATGTCTATTTGTGGGATGATGGGCCCAAAGATGGCCTTGCTGCACATAGCGGACAAAAAATACCCCCACTCCCAATAAAAAAAGTATTGTAAGTACCACCAAGACAGCTGTCCGGATTGACAAAAGCCTCATTCACTTCACCTGTCTTTTAGGAACAATTATTCAGCAGATTTGATCAGCGCTAACAGGCCCCAGGATGCAATCATGGAAGAACCACCGTTAGAAATAAAAGGGATAGTTACCCCTGTCAAAGGAAGAATGTCCACTGAGCCAAGTACATTAAGAGCCAACTGTATGATAAAAATAGTGGCCGCACCGCAAGCGGCAATGGCATAAAAAGCGGATTTACTGTAACTAATTAGAGTCACTGTATAAACAGCAAAAAAGACAATGGTTAAAACTGCCGTTAAAGCAATTAACAGTCCCCATTCTTCACAAAGCACACCGAAAACCAAATCCGTATCGGCTGCAGCCACATTAACCAGGTAGCCTCTACCGCCGCCAACACCTAGCAAACCACCGCTAGCGATGGCGATCATGGTTCTTGTTTGCTGGTAACCGGAGGTATCGGCATACTGCCAGACTTTCCCCCAAGTAGCAAAACGGGTAGCTATATAGGGCATAAAAGTGACAATTGCAAAACCGCCAAACGCCGCGCCCGATAATATTAATAAAAGATTGCGCAGATCACCGGAATGCATAAAGGCCATCACCAAAAAGGCAGTAAAAAACACCACTGCCGTGCCAAAATCCCTTATGATGGCAAGGGTGACAAGACAAGTCCCGGCAAAAGCAATAAAAGCCGTCATGTTGCGTGTTGTCAACAGTTTGTCCAGGGTAGCGGTACCTGCCAACACAAAGGCAACCTTCACAAACTCCATGGGCTGAAAAGTAATAAAACCCAGCTTAATCCAATTTTTCGCACCAAATATTCTTTCGCCAATGGCTAAATTAAGCACTAAAAGTATGGCCGCTGCCACCATGGAAAGATACTTTACCTTTTGTGCATACTCCAGTTTACGCAAAGTAAAGCCCAAAATTGTGTAAACCAGTACACCAAGGAAAATTGCTGCCAGTTGTTTATAAAGCGAGTTTGGTGCCGCAGAAGACACAACAAGCAGATTGAGACCACAAAGAAAATAACAAAGCATTTCCAGAGTACAGGTACGGCGGCCAATCAGGCGCACTAAAGCAAAATGGATACTTTCCAAAGCGATAAAGAGAAAAAAAGTAAGGGGGATTTCCGGCTGTAACCGTTCCGTTTGGGCAAATAAAACTTGAAATGTTGCTAAAACCTGAAAAATCAAGATTAGGACAAAGGTTAAACCCTCCGGCGGCGTTAATTCTTGCTTTTCTTCCTGCCGCTGTTCCAGAGCCTCCTCCGGTGGCGCTAACACTAATTCCACCCCGGCTAGGGAGATTGTATCACCATAATTTACAGTCCCCTGCCCCTCAACTTTTTTACCGTTAACTTCAATACCGCCTTTAGAACCCAGGTCGGCAATGGACCAAGTTTCGTGATGATAAGTTAGCACGGCATGACTGCGAGAAACAATGGGCAAGTTGATAACCAGGTCAGCATATTTACCGCGCCCAAT
>JAAYMK010000073.1 GCA_012521405.1 Bacillota bacterium | reverse complement strand
TCCGTCTTTACAGTGGTAAATCATAGAATGGGTAGCTGCACTAATGCGCCAGTCTGCATACAACATCCTTGTGTTATGTAATTGTTCACCCTTTTTAGCAGAACTCTCCAACTAGCTGTCGCCTCCTTGTGTCTACACCAATCTTCCTAGTCGTTTGGCCTTATGGTACCTAAGAAAACCCAACTAATTCGTAGATCATCGGCTTTGCGACTATACCCCCATTATATACTATGATTCTATCATAATTTTCCTTATTTTAGAACAACTTTAACCTTTTTAACATAAAATGCTGTAAATATTACCGGTTTAAACTATTGTCCCCGGCAAAAAAATTCTTTAATAAAAAATAAAAAGTTGCACTTGCCTTGACCGTCCGGCAAAAATCTTGATAAGATATGATTATCAAAAGATTCCGCTTGGTGGGAAAATTGCGGCAATTTCAGTGATCATAACATAGGAGGTTTAAGCATGAAAATTTTGGTTTGTACAGATAGTTCCGCACAAAGTATGAAAGCCGCCCAAATGGCCATCCGCATTGCCAAGGGCTGCGGCGCTGAACAAGTGGACGTTATTCATGTCTTTAATGTGGATTTACATTTTCATGATATACACCATACCATTTCCCAAGTAGAACATTATGAGATCATGCAAAAAATCAGAAAAGAAGAAGGAGAAAGAATTCTGGCAGAAACAGCCAAAGTATTTACCGACGCCGGCATTGCCGTCAAAACCATCCTCAAAGAAGGTCACCCGGCCGGAACCATTATTAAACACGCCAAAAACGAAAATTATGATTTAATCGTCATGGGCAGTCGCGGCTTAGGCGGTTTGAAAAAAGCTCTTTTGGGCAGCGTCAGCAACGCCGTTTTACAGGAAGTACAAACAAGCGTGCTAGTGGTAAAATAAGCATAAAGGGCTGCAGCAATTTGTCAAGCTGCAGCCCTTTACTTTTCATTACGGCCCCGGCACAAGTGCCTGCCGCATAACCTCCACCGGCGCCTCTCTTCCCGTAAATAAACTAAAGGCCCTGGCCCCCTGATGCAGCAACATCCCCAGTCCGTCCACTTGCGGGCTGCCTAAAGTTTGGGCGTAATCAAGAAAAGCCGACGGCATTTTACCATAACGCAGATCATAAAATAAAGCACCGCGGGCAGCCGATAAATCTAAAAGCCATTTTCCCTGGGATAGGAAAGGAACAGATAATGTATTGACCACCAGGTCAGCGCCTTTAATCTCCGGCGCTGAATGTTGCCTCAGAGGCAGTATATGTACTTTCTCCGGCGTCCCCAGCACTTCGGCCAGCTTTTCCGCCTTTGCCACCGTGCGATTAATTAAGGTTAGAGATCGCACATTTGCTGCCAAAAGCGCCACGGCCACAGCCCGGGCAGAACCGCCGGCACCTAAAATGACTACATCTTTATCTTGCGGCTCAAAACCTGCTTCCCGTAAAGAATCTAAAAAACCAAGGCCGTCAGTGTTATAACCAATTAGTTTACCGTCCCGATTAACAATAGTATTAACTGCGCCGCATTGCAAAGCACTGTCGTCCAGTTGATCTAAATAGGGTAGAACGGCTTCCTTATGCGGTACAGTAATATTAACTCCCACCATATTTAAAGCTCGCACCGCCGCCACCGCCTCCGGCACCCGTTCCGCTTCCACTGTAAAAGCCACATAAACCATGGGCAAATTTAAATGCCTGAAGGCGGCATTATGCATGGCCGGCGACTGGGAATAGAGTACCGGATTGCCAATCAGCCCGGCAAGGCGAGTCTGCCCGTTAATCTCCATAAGCTCCACCCTCCCATTTTTCGCAAAAGATAAAAGTTTGCTGTAAAAGATTTACAGCAAACAACAAAAAGTTTAATCTTCATTTAAAGTTGTTTGTTCTTTAAAGACAAAACGAAATTCACCTGTTTTACGGTTGATAATAATGTCCTGCAACACCTGTCTTTTGCTGTTTCTCTTTTTGGCTTCCTTGTAAGCTTCTCTTAACTGCTGCAGCAGCTTTTCCACGGCCACCACCTCGAAAGGTAGTGTAGCCCATGGTTTTCATTCTTATGCCTTATTTGGCCTTTTGATGAAAAAGCGTTCAAAACAACGGGCAATTTTTGTCCCGATAAATTCATGTTTACTGATGGGCGCTACTAAAATGGTATACATGCCACTGCGGTTACCGCCCAGGATATCGGTAAAAAGCTGATCGCCCACCACGGCCACCTTATCCGGGCTTAATTGAAACTCCTTGGCAATTTGCCGAAAAGCCCTGCGCCGCGGTTTAATGGCTTTAGCCACATAAGCCACACCTAACTTATTTGCCAGTTCTTGTACCCGGGCGGAAGAATTGTTGGAAACCACCGCAATTTTTAAACCGGCGGCCCGGACATTTTGCACCCACTGGGTTAAAATATCGGTAATTTCACTTGAATGCCACGCCACCAAAGTATTGTCCAGGTCTGTAATAATGCCGCGTATGCCCATTTTTTTCAGGTGCTGCAAGTCAATTTCATAAACTGAATCAACCATTTCATCCGGCTTTAACAGATTCAGTGTTCTCACCTCATAGCATAGACTGACACAATTATATCATAGAACATTCCAAGCGGAAAGGAAAATTACTTTCCTACTTTACAGCCCTTGACAACACACGTAAAATAAAGACAGGTAGTAAAATTAAGGAAGAAAGCCGATGAAAATTTCAGAATTGAAAAACAATTTCATTGCGCAAATCCTTCACCGTGCCGGGATTGTGCTCATCATTGCCGGTATCCTTGCTTGTATTTCCCCCTTTATCTACAACGCCTATCTGCGCCACCAAGCGGCAAACGCCGCCCGTCAATTAAGAAAGAAAATGGAAACACAGGTTGAAACACCAACACCAAAAACTCCCCACCAAACAATTTCGCCCCAGCCATTGCCAGAGAATTTAATCCCCGACACAGGCGTACTCGTCATCCCGGCCATTGAGCTGGAAGTGGTGGTCAACTACGGCATAGATGAAGAAGAATTAAAAAAAGGCCCGGGATTTTACCCCCAAAGCGGCTATCCCGATCACGGGAATGTTTGCATCGCCGCCCACCGGGGAGTCCACGGCGCCCCTTTTCTGCATATCGATAAACTGGAAGAAGGCGATGAAATTTATCTTTACTACCGGGGGAAAAAATATACCTACACCTTTCAGGAAAGCTTTATTACCAGCAGCACCGACTGGAGCGTCATAGATCCTACACCGGAGCCAATGCTGACACTGACCACCTGCCCCCTCACCAACTATAGAAACAGGCGCGTCATCGTCCGCTCTAAACTGACAGGGATTGCTTACCTCACCAGTGTCTCTTCCCAACCGGCACTTAATTTGCCACCACGGTAGCGCACCTTTAGCGACTGATCCAGATAATTCTGGGCGATATGGCTTGTCCGCGGCAGCGCGCCAAAATAACGATCTTCTTTACTGTTAATATCTCTGGTGGGATCCACAGGCACCCAGCCCATTCCTTCCAGGTAAAATTCTGCCCAACTGTGCCGGTAACCCCGTAAGTTTAAAGCTTGTCCCGCCGCGATATTAAAACTTTCTCCCGTTCCCTTCGGATCAGCATAACCGTTCACCTGCCTGGCGGGGATCCCTGCCGCCCGCGCCAGCGCGGTAAACAAAGCGGCATATTCTTCACACACGCCGGTACCGCTCTGCAAAGCCGCCAGCGCCCCTTTATTGCGCACGGAAGCATTTAAATCATACTGAAGATAATCCACAACAAAGTCGTAAATAGCCTTTGCTTTTTCCAAATTTGTCTTTAATCCTGCCGTAAGCTCCTTCGCCTTGGCTACAATCTGCGGATGATCGCTTTCAATTTTTGGCCCCGGCTGTAAATAAGCTTGTCCAACATTTTGTTTCGTAAAACCGTTTTGTTCCCAAACAGTGGCAAAGTTTGCCTTCACCGGATTTACCTGCAATTTATAATCAACAGTAATAACATCGCTTTTACCGGGAAGCAGTGAAGCAAGCTCAATGACGGCAATGCGGCTAAACACGCTTTCCTTTTTTATTTCCACCGGCTGGTGGCTGAACTTTTCTTCCAAAATACGCTGGTATGTAGAATCAAGTTCCGCCAAAAGCGGCACTTCCAGGCGAATATTTTTAGCTTCCTGCTCACCGTTATTTTTAATGGTAATTTTCACTCTTAAATTGCGAAAATCACTACTACCCAGCTCAAGCAAATTTTCTTCCGGATTTGCCCCTGCAGTATTTGCGGGCTTGTCCAACTGTACAATTATATTTTTTTCTACAAAATCAGCCTGCAATTCTTTTCCTTGCGCCTTTACCAGGCCTACCCCAACAAAAACCAAGATTGCCAGACATAAAGCAGCAACCTTCTGCCTCCACGGCATTGTCATCCCTCCGGTTTCGAGGGACCGACAGCCGAAAAAGAAAAACCTGTTTCGGCAGCCTGGCGATCATAGCTGATTACAGCCTTAGACCCATGGCTTTGCGTCCCTGCCTTTCGACAGGTTTGCCTTTGTCGGTCAGGTATTCTTACCTAAAAACCTCGCAATAGATTAAATTTTTAAATTTGTACACAAGACGCCAAACTTTTTTTATTCCTATAATTCGCACCAAAAAACAAATCTCCTGCCAAAAAATATAAATATTTTCTTACATTTTACTAATTTAAAAAGGACTGCCCGTGCAGTCCTTTAAGCTTTTACTTCACCTGTTTTCCGCAGAATTAAACCCAGAGAAATCAATGCAATCCCTGCAATCAACCCGATAAAACCGCCTCCGTCCGTCCGCGGCAGCTCACCCCTGCCTTCAGGCGCCTCGGGGTCAATAATAATTACATCCTCCGGCACCTGCTCTTCAGTTTCCTCAGCACTCCATTCAGAGCCTTCCGGCGGTTCCGGTTCTACCACCAGCTCCTCCTCCGGTTCTGTAAAGGGGTCTTGTTCTTCCGGAATTTCAAAATTGCCGCCTGCCGGTGGCACAAAAGGTCCGGGCCATTGCGGTTCTCCGGGCCCTCCAGGTTCTTCTGCAGATTCTCCTTCAGCAGTAAAAATCAAATTGATATCCAAAGTAGCACCCTGAAATTCATTGCCGGTTTCCGGGCCGGGCAGCTCTACGGTTAATTCAAGCTCTTTACTAGTATCCGGGGCAAAAGAACCTAAATCAAGACCCTCAAATTTACTCATAACATCTTTAAATTTCTCTTCATGTTCATAGACTACGGTTAGGAGCAGCTGTTCATATAAATCTGCTTTTTCTGAACCGCCTGTCTTTTCAATCCTCAAAGAGGCGGTAAAACTCCTACCCTGATCATCCTTATTGGAAATTCTTATGGTTGCCGTATCTAAATCTCCGGGGTACATATTCTGCAAATCAAACAAGGGCGTTTCGGAGGGCACCAGACGCAAACCAGTATTGTCACCAACCAGTTCCCAAGCATAAACATTACTATCTGGAACCAGAATCACCAAACTGCCTGCAACTATCAGTACCCCCATAATTATCGCTATTGAACTGATCAGTTTTGCCGGCACTTACTGCCCTCCTCTCATTTAAAAAACTGATACTTTTAGAATCGATTTAAGGTTTAATAACATTTCTAAACTCTGTACCCCATTGATCTTCTATAGCATTATGGGTAGTTTGAATGGCCTCAAATTCACCCTTTAAGATGAATCGCTTACCCTGGTAATCATTATTTGTCTCCTTGCCTTTAAGATGAATCTTAAAGTACAATTCAACAACCTCTCGTGGTTTTAATTCGCCTTGATAAATATAATAATCTGTGTTAGCAACCTTTTCCCATTTACCTTTACTTTTATCACTTATCTCAATTTCTACCAGACTGGTGTCGCCTTCAAACTCTACCCATTGGCCAGTTTCGTCTTGTTCATACCATTTACCGTTAAACGTACCGCGGACGTAAGCCCTTTTGCTGCCCAGGTTGCGAACATAATACCCGATTTCATCGGTATCACCGGGATTCCAGCGGGCAAGTTCCATGTTTCTTACCATAATGGCGTTCAGGTCAAAAGCGTCATTATCATCCCGACCCCATATGCTTATCGCTTTTTCGTCTTTACATGGATCGGTCTTATCTACAACTTTTACATACTGGAACCAGTCAATATTACATT
>JAAYMK010000072.1 GCA_012521405.1 Bacillota bacterium | reverse complement strand
GATAATAAAAATCACCGGGGTAACCTTCCGTTTTGCTCCAGACTTGCTTGCTTGATTCTTCATCACGCCCAAAGACCGCCACTTTCGCCGGCGTAATAATGGGGCTGAAAGTGCCGTAGGCAGGCCTAGGGACGGCGTAATAAATGCCGTGGGCCTCAACAAAAAAGTAGTTGATGCCCAGTTCTGCCAAAATCTCATCTAGACCGTAATCATAAGCACATTCCGGCAGCCAGATACCCAAGGGAGGCCGTCCAAAAAGCTGTGTATGCTGTTGCACGGCAGCATAAAGCTGGGCATAAACGGCTTGTGGTTGTGTATAAAGCAGGGGCAGGTAACCGTGTGTTGCCGCCGAGGTAATGAGTTCAATTTTGCCGTTTTCCGCCGCTTTTCTAAAAGCCGCCACCAAATCTCCCTGGTAAGTTTCAAAAAAATCAAAATATGTTTGTTGGAAGCGTCGGCGGTAGTGTCTTGCCAGTGGGGAGAATTCCGGATCGCCCGCTGTACGGTTCACTTCTTTGTCGGCCAAATCTAAAAGGCGCAAAAGATACCCGCGGTATTTTTCCTGCAAATATTCATCCTGCCACATGGCAGCCAGGGTGGGGGAGATGGAAATAGTCAAGCGGTAATCAATCTTGTCTGCATCTAAACGGCGAAAGACTGCTAAAAGCGGGATATATGTCTCCGTTATAGCTTCAAAGAGCCATTTTTCCTCCAAGGAAAATTCATATTCAGGGTGGCGGACATAGGGAAGATGAGCATGTAAAATGATGGACAAATAACCTTTGGTCACTATGATCCTCCTTCTGTTGCCGTTTTACGTTTTTGTGGGCAAAATTCAGCCGAAGAATAGCCGCCCGGTTTTCTGTGATAGTAATAATGTTGCCAAAAAGCAAAAATGCGCCAACGGGGATCAATGACCGGAGAAAGGGAATTGCGCGGTGTACGGACCATATTGGAAGCGACAAAACAGATAAACCTTCCGTCCGGCAACCTACGACCGATTTTTGCCTGGTAGATGCGATCTGCTTCCATACCGTCTATGTACCAACAATCGGCTTCTGCATTAATTTCAATCTCTTTTTTTAAATTTGTCTCTACTTGTATGATCTGTAAAATATTTTTGCCTTGATCCCAGAGGTCCCCGTATTGGCTGCGCAGATTTTCTGTTAAGCGGGAAGTAATTTCCCAATAAGCAAATAATTTATGCGGATCCCGCGGCAATAAAACCAAGCGATCAATACCGTAAGCGGCGGGTAAAGTCCAACCGGCATTTAGTTGGTGGCGATCGGCTATATCCATAATGGCCTCCTTCCTTTAAGCTTTTCTCCAAAAGAAATAAGAACATGTATTAGTATTGCCTCTCCTGCCATTTTTATAATGTTGGAGCGGTGTGAAAGCATCCCTTGCATAGAAACGATGCTTAATTGGCAAGCTAATGCTGCTAAGCCAGCAGCTAAAAGTAGGGATAATATGCGGATAGGATTAATTGGCAGGTCTTTAAACAGTTTTGATACTGAAACCTCCCTCAGGGATTTGGCACAGGAACTAACCACTTTCGGGCATGAATGCCTTCTTTTTCTGTCAGAGAAAGAGTTAAAACCCACAGACCGGGCGACCCGGTTTGCTTCCTTTTATATCTCTCTAGACGGAAAAATTTTTCCTGTGCAGGTACAGAAAGTAGAACAGGGTCCTGTTTTACTTTTTGCCGTTTCCAGTGCAGAAGCGGCGGTTTTTGCCGCCGCTGTGGCCGTGATTTTGCAAAAACTGGCGGAAAAAGAAATTAAAATAGATCTGATGCATCTTTTTAACGCCGAGGATCTGTGTACTGCCCTTGCTTGCCGCCAGTACTCTCATGTTCCTTTTGTTTATTCTGTCCGGAACTTTAAGGAACTAAAACAAAGAAAAACTGATTTTCTTTGCCTGAAGCTTAAACCGCCGTCTCGCAGTGTGCAAACCGGGGATTATCTTTATGTAGAACAGCTGGCGGCGGAAACGGCTAGATATGTGGTGGATGAAACGGCAATGCCTAAATTATGGCCGGTATTTTTTTCCGCCTTTGCCGGGAAATGCGTGGTGGGAAAACCGTATGTACAGGCAATGTTTTGGGCCAAAGCAAAAGGGAAATCCCGTCCGGAATGTAAAAAAGAACTGCTGCAACATG
>JAAYMK010000071.1 GCA_012521405.1 Bacillota bacterium | reverse complement strand
ATAAGACTTCACCTCTGAGTGGCTATTTTTTAGTTACTCGTCCGTGCTGGAACGGTGAAGTCTTTCTTCTATTTTTTGAAGGTCGATTCCTCCAAAAAACCCCTACAGTAACTTTACACTAACTATTGCGGTAAATACTACCAATAAACTGCAATTTTTTGACTACAAATCAGAAAAGATAGTGATGCAGGGCAGTTTAACCTTCTAAAGCACCGGTATTTTCTGCCCCGCAGTATTACTCCATTAATGTGTTTTTTATTTATTAAGAAGAATTATTCTTTATAGTAATGGTATATCTTTTTTACTAATGATAGCAAGATGCAAAATTTAGTTGCCTGTTTTCTCCAGGTCATTAAGAATTTGTCGTAGGGCTTCTTTAGTTGGCGTTACAGGACGGCCCAGTAATTTTTCAAAATCGTTACTTTCAACATCTAATGCCCCTTCCCGTATGCCACGCTGAAGCTCCAAAAGAAAAGGAAGTGCCGATTCCGGTACACCTGTATTTTTCATCATAGCAGCATACTCATCTTCATCAAGATGCTGTACTTCTACATCTATTCCTATGAGGTCACCTACTGCGGAAGCCAGTTCGTCTACAGTCATGAGATTGCCTGATAATTCATAAATAGTATTTTCATGCCCTTCTTCCGCCAAAACTGTAGCTGCCGCTTCTGCATAGTCTTGCCTTAAGGCCCAACCCACTCTACCTTTTCCTGTTGCTGTAACCCAGGGCCTTCCAGCTTTCACAGCCAGAATATTGCCAATCTCATTTTCCAAGTACCAATTGTTCCGTAAAATTGCATATGGAATTCCTGTTTTTTGAATCGCTTCTTCTGTAGCACGATGTGGCAGTGCCAATGGCAAAATACTTTCACGCGCATTAACAACACTTGTATATGCAATAAAGCCTACTTTTGCTCGCTGTGCCGCAGCAACTGCAGCAGTATGCTGTCTGATTCTTGTTTCATTATCTCCATCTGCAGAAATAATCAGTAAGCGATCAACCCCGGCAAAAGCAGTATCCAAGGTCTCTGGATGATCAAAATCTCCATGCCTTACATCTACTCCTTTTGCGCGCAGCCATTCCGCTTTCTTGGGGTCACGCACACTAACTGCCAGGCTCTCTGCCGGGACCTTGGTTAATAAACATTCGGCTATTTTTGTCCCTAATTTACCCGTAGCACCAGTAAGTAGTAGTTTCATTTTCTTTCCTCCCTTTACCTGCACAAATTTTTAATGCATAATGTCCAATCTATAAAGCTTAACATTATGCATAAATTAACTGTCATTTAAAAACCGCCCCTACTATTCCTACATGTTTTCACCATAATAGTATGCAATTAATTAAACATATAACAGGATATAACCTTCTTATTTTTCAATTTTCTGAACTTTTTAATTAATTTGCAATATTTTCCTACCCCATAGTAACACGCAAATTTCTCATAAAGCATCACCTAACTGTTCAGTGACTCTTTTATTTTTGATTTAACTCCTGCATTCTTTCATGATTCTGCCAAGAAAAGGCAAACTGGCTCCCCGAGTAGGATTCGAACCTCGGCCTAACCTAGCGAGCACAGCGAGCGGACAAATT
>JAAYMK010000070.1 GCA_012521405.1 Bacillota bacterium | reverse complement strand
TCTGCCGCTGATAAAAGTATTTGGCCCAAAATCACAAAGGGGACTTCTTAAGCTTTCGGTACAAAGTCCGATTTCACAGAGAAAATGACCTTCTTCAGTGAGCTTTTCGGCAACTTTGTCAATGATATGTTGGGGCAGGCGATCGCCTAAAAGGATTGGCTGATAGCAGATCAGGCTCATACTGTCAACAGGTTTACCGTTAACGAAAGTCACAAACTTTTCTCCGTCCCAAAATTCATTAACAAGGATGTCCAAGAGTTTCTGGCTGCGGGCCAGCCAACTGTCGGCCTCGGCAGTTTTACCACAGCCGCGGGCCAGGCGAGCAGTCATTTCCATCAAGACAATAAGTAGAGCAATGAGATCCGGATTTTGAGCAGGAAAGCCGTCTTTAAAAATGGAGGCGTCGTCCCAACCTGATTCATTGGGGTTATTGATGGCAATGACATCGTCACCGCGACCGGCATTTTTTCTCTCAAGCCAATATTGAGCCCATTTGGCAAATTTAGGGTACATGCGCTCACATTCCGCCGGAGTGAGAAAGCTATCACCGGCTTTGCGGATAAGAGTATCCAGGGCAAAGCCTTGGAAAGGCGGCTGAATACCGGGGTTTTCGCCACCTATATAGGAAATGTAACTGGGTACCCGGCCGGTTTTTTCATCCTGGTAGAGAAACATGGTGCAGATTTGCCGCCAACCTTCTTGGGGATTATTTAACATGGCCATACCATGGTAGCTTTGTTGCCAGGAAAAAACTCCCGCTACCCAGGTATATTGAAAGAGAATGCCCGGCTCCAAAAACCCGCCCGCGGCTTTTGTGCGGTGACTCCAGATTTGGTAAATGGCATAGTCTCGCAGCTCTTCATAACCGGGAGCAGCCGGTAAATAATTTTGTTTAAAGTTTTCGTAACTTTCACGGCTTGCCTCCACCAATGCAGCAAAGGGAGGATAAATTTTGTCTATGGAAAATTCCACCATATCCTCATGGATGGCCGCTTCAAATTCTCCGGATGCATCAGGTTTGAGCTCAAAATAAACTGCGTCATAAGCCAATTTCGCTTGATTCCAAGGATATTGAGCTTCAATCTTGCCTTTCAGGGGTACAAACAAAAATTTACCGTAAGTGCCAAAGGTGGCTTCCCAGCTCCCGTTTTCTTGAGGTAAAACGCCATGACAGGCCTCCATACCCATTTCCGCCACGGCGGGACAGAGTTCAATACGCAATGTTACCCCTTTGCCCCGTACCCGCAATTGCTCTTTATCAGTAAAGACAAATTGGACGGAGCCTTTTTCACTGTTCATCGTAAGTGTAGCGGCATCGGAAAAATATGTATACGGCAGTTCGGTTTCTCCTGCATAAAGCCGTAAATTAAATAAAAAAGGACTGGTACCTACACTGGCTGCAGGTTTATAGCTGGATAAGCGCAAGAGATGAGAATAGTAATCTTCAAAGATAAAAAAGGCACAACCATTGCGAGCAAAAACTGCCCTTTGGAGATCAAATTTTTCTTTCGTTCCAAACATCTTATTGCACCTCTTTCTTGCCGAAAATCAAAGCCCCTAAAGCCAAGAGGGCTGCACAGGCGGCAGGGGAATAAAAAGCTCCCGCATTCACCTTTTTGCCGCGCGCATCATTTACTCCGTGGTGTAAACAAGATTTTAGCAATGCTTCAGTTGCGGTGGTGGCAAGGGAGGGATACCCTGCATCATACAGACCCATCAAAATTAATGCTGCCGGGATGATGGGCAGTTGATCCCAAGGTAAAGCTTTTGCTTTTTCGGCCAGACTAAGTGAGATAGTTTCAGGTAAGCGTTTACCCAGAATAAGTGGCATAAAGTTAAGCATGCCCTCCAGGGGGTATACGGTACCGGTTTGGATACCAAGGCAAACAAACCGGTTATCTCGCCAAAGTTTTTGCGTCAGAGCAGTAAACTGCTGACGGTACTTTTCTTCCCAAAACTTTGCTTCTTCTGTTTTGCCCAATAAGGTTGCCAGTTTGGCTAAAGCTTCCGCGGCCAAGGCAAGGTAAGCAGTTAAGCATGGTGCAGCCACCGGCAGTTGGCAGTGCGAAATTTCCCCGGGCCAACCACATTCATGATAATATGCATAAAAGCTTAGACCGGAAGCATCAGTACGCTGTTCCAGCCACCAATTTACCGCCCTGGTCATAGCTTTGTAGAAAGTTAATAGTTTTTCGTGACTTATTGCTTTGATTTCATCACTTGCTATTAAGCGGCTAACGGTAAAAGCATACAGGGGCGAAACAGCTTCATAAAGTTTTTGCCGTTTTGTGACCCATGTGGGTATAAGTCCTTGCGGGGTGGTAAAGGAGAAAATTGTGTTTATAAGGTCAAAAGCCAGGGAAACATCCTGTAACGCTAAAGCGACAACTGCCTGTTGGGCCGGATAAATTTTTGTATCGCTAATTTTATTGGCCAAGGCCAGTTCTTTTCCGTTAAAAGCAACCAGACCGGTCCAAAGATTATAGGTGCAAATTTCAAAAAAGTCATCATATTCTGAAATTATATCCGGCAAGATTGCTTTGAATTTGCCGTAATCAGCTGCGGCAGCATCGACACAATGTAGAAAATTCCCGGTGATTGCAGGTAGTTCATAAGTATCATCAGTGTCATAAATAATTAGTTCAAAATTCCCGTCGCTATCCGGCTCAACATAAATGATAGGGTCGGTACACCTTAAACCTTTTAGATCCCAGTGGCTGTCAAGAGTAATTTGGCCTTTTTGCGCCTTAAGCAGGTATACTGTTGCGCCCAGTAATAATTCAATGCCCCGGGAAGTGGAAACGGCATTTTCACCAAAACTCAACCTTCCATTTAACCTTAAGCCAATATTTTTGCCGGCGATACGCAAAATTTTCGTCCCGTCCAAGACAAAGTCTATTTCTCCTGTGGCCGTTTTTAGGTGGAGGAGGAAGGGGTTGGCTGTGTAGCTAAAATCTTGGTCTAGATTATCTTGGGTGGGAGTAATTTTTATAAAGCCTTTGGGTCCCGCTGCAGGCCCGCCGATAAAGAAAGCAACGCCTTCTGTAGCCAGGGCAAGATAAAGCCCTTTTTCCCAACCTGCACCCAGATTGTCTGTTTCTTCATAGATCATGTGCCGGGAAAGGCGCCTGCTAAAGGGCATCTTTTTCAGATCAAGATGCATACAAATGCTCCTTTCACTTTAATTCTTATCCATAGTTTACCATAGCAGTATAGATTTGCATAGAAGTATGTTAGTGTTTGGTTAGATATAGTAAAAAAAAAGAAAAAGGATTGCGGCAAATTGTATTGAATATTATTGATTTAAATGACACATATTTCCTCAAGAAAAAATAAAGACTGGATTTTGTAGGAAGATGTATCTCATGGGGCAGAGAGGAGAAATTAATGCTTGGTCGGACACTTGCAGGGGATGAGATTTATTGTTATGGTAAATCCATCGTGGTAAAATTTGCGGGAAAGCGTCATGTCATTAGCACCGGGCCCATTAACGGCGGCTACCATGAGGATTTAACTAGTGTTTTTAACCATGATTTAAATCCTCCGGCAGGATTGCCTAAAGTTTTAAGGGCTCCTACTTACGAAGAGCATATGATCCTTGTGGCAAAAGATCTGGGTTTGGAGCCAAAGCGGACAACCGGCCTGGGTACATCAGTGCCCATGGAAAATGCTTCTATTAAACGAAATGAAGACAACGGCCTAGAAGTAACGGCCATTGCTACGGCAGGTGTGGAAATTAATGCCGGCAGGGCAGGAGATCCGGCAGCCTATGACGAGCGCTACCTGAAAAACGAGGAACAATCCGGCACCATTAATCTTATTCTCTTGCTGAACATCAATTTAACACCGGGAGCTTTAGCACGTACCCTGATCACAATTACAGAAGCAAAGACTGCCGCTTTGCAGGAACTAATGATTGACAGCCGTTATTCCCATGGACTTGCCACCGGCACCGGCACGGACGGTATTATTGCCGTCTGCAATGCAGAATCTCAAACTGTACTGACAAATGCAGGGAAACATACTAAATTGGGAGAATTAATTGGCAGGACAGTGAAAGATGCCGTCAAAGAGGCATTGTTTAAACAAACAGGATTATGTGCAGCTTCGCAGTATAGTATGTTAAGAAGATGGCGACGCTATGGTTTGACCACAGAAAATCTCTGGCAGCATTATTGTCTGGTAAAGCATACAAAAAAACTTGACCGGCATACGTTTTTAAAAAGAGTGTCTGCTCTGGATCAAAATGATGCTTTAGTTGTGTATAGCTCTCTTTATCTGCACCTTCTCGACCAGTATGCCTGGGGCTTAATCCACCTGCCTGCAGCCAAAGAAGCTGCCGAAACCATCCTGACAAAATTACAGCAGAATTTTGCTCTTAATTGCCAGTGGCCACAGCAAGTTAACACCAAGAATTTTCTTTCCTGGGCAGTCAGCAGTTTTACAGACCTGGTTTGCCACTTATTGCATAATTTTGAAAGATGCGGCTAAACAAGCAAAATTAATTTCTTTGGTTGAAGAATGGGCAAGCATAAATATGGCCAATTTGCACTAGAAGTTCAAGCAGGCGCTGCTCAGAGAAATAAGGGGTTGGAAATATGTTAATAAAGAAACTAATCTGCTTACTATTTGTTTTTCTTTTTACAAATTTATTTTTGAATGGATGTGAAAAAAGCGAGGAAAATGCAGCTATTATACCGGAAGTTGCCTTGGAAGGCCAGCTTTTACAGGCGGCGACAAAAAAAACAAATCAAACACATTATGAACTTACCAATAGTGAATTTGCTGAATATGTAAATTATAATTATGAAGGCAAATGTATGTACATTGCCGGATTAAAGCCTTTTGCGGAATTTGGAACCACAAATGAGGGTAGTGTTGCTTTGAACCTGGAGGAAAATATTTTGATTTTCGGTATGACAAAATGTAATGATACTGGCACAGGTTCCATTGACGGTCCCCATGTCTACTTTAAAATGGATATGGAAACCGGGGAAATTCTGGAAAAAAAATTTTCACCTGCTCCTGATTATGTATTATTTGCAGCAGAGGATTTAGAAGAACATGAGGGCGAAATCATCTCTTTAAGTGATGAGCGTTTATTGGAAATAGGAAGATTTTTTGCCATGTTAATTGCCGAAATCGAAGCAGATTTTGTCGCCTCTTTAGAGGATAACTAGATATTTTAGCTGCGTTTCCTGAATTTTTAACTTTGAGTAAAAGGCCTGCTGTCTATGCAGGCTTTAATTTTTTGTGGCAATAATAATAACAATCTTTCATAATAGGGCTCTATGTTTAAACTAACTACAGAGCGGAAAGGGAAAATTTAGTTGGTCAGAGAATAAAAACATATAGTACTGAAGAAATTGGAGACTAAAAAATGGAGATTAAAGATATTTGGCCCATTGTCATTCCCGGTTGTTTGGTACAAATTTTCATTCAAGCTTATTTTATCAGGCATTGCTGGCTGAACAACAAGATAACGCAAAAGCAAAAGGCAGCTTATATTGCCGCCATTGCCATTTTTAACATTCCGGCAGCAGCTTTCTATTTATTTGCTACAAGGAAAAGGGAGCCTGTTAGCTGGGAAGTTCAGGAAGACAATGAGGTTGACAGCCAGATTCGCCAGGGTATTTTTGTACTCTTGCTTGTGGCCTATGAGATTTTTGCTCTACGCATTATTTCCGTTAATCTTGGCACAAGACCGTACCCGCTCATCAGTATACTGCTGGGTGCATGTTTTGTGGTGATGATTATCCACGGCCTCCTTGTGAAACAAACAAACATGAAACTGCATTATTTGCTTTCCGCTTTGCAAATTATTTTCATTTTTCCTGTAGAGTACCTTAATAGAACATATGAGGCACCTTTCATTATCCTGGTGGTTGTAGCGGCCATTATCAACACAGTCTCACTGCCGCAGGCAAAAAAAATTTCCCTGACGACACTTTTTTTATATACAGCTTTACTTATTGCAAAAGTAATGATCAAAGCTGATTTTGCCGACAATAGTGAGGCAATTGGCTATATCTACATGAGTCTTTTCGTTTTTGTGCTGGTATTTGCCGCTTTTTACTCGCTCCATAAACAATTTGTTACCAATCATCAATTAGCAAAAGCGATCAAACGCATACAGGAACAAGCCCAGCAGTTGCAAAAAATGAGTGTCGTTGAAGAGCGCAACCGCATTGCCGGAGAAATACATGATACGGTGGGGCATACATTAACCAGTGCCATCATTGCCATAGAGGCAGGAGAAGCATTATTTGCCAAAAATTCAGCTGAAGCGCTAAACAAGTTTTCACTGGCGAAAGAGCAAGTTAAGCGGGGACTGAATGAAATTCGCAATTCAGTAAAGGCAATTCATGCCGGTGATAAAGATGATTTCCTTTATCAGCTTGCGCACCTTACCCGTGAAATTAAACGGCATACCGGTTTGCAAATTACCAAAATTGTTGAACTAAAAAGTAAGCTGTTGCCTATCCAGAAAAGAGTCCTGCTGCAGGCAATTAAAGAATGTGCCACCAATAGTATTAAACACGGAAAAAGCACAGAACTGGATGTTTTGCTGCAGGAACATAAAGGGATGCTTAGGTTAACCATTAGTGATAACGGTCTTGGGGCGGAACAGGTTAATTTTGGTTTTGGCCTCACTTTAATGCAGGAGCGGATACAAAGTTTAGGCGGCATTCTTGAGATTGAAACTGCAGCAGGTGAAGGTTTTACCGTCAATATGACTTTACCGGTGGGAAAAGAAGCAGGAGGGAAAAAAAATTAGCATCAGCGTTTTAATTGTTGATGACCAGACTCTTATCCGTGATGGTTTAAAGGCACTGTTAAGTGCTTATGATGACATTGAGGTTGTAGGGGAAGCCGCCAACGGACGGGAAGCATATGAACTTACATGCCGGCTCCGGCCTGATGTAGTTTTAATGGATATCCGCATGCCTGAGATGGACGGCGTAGAAGCCACCCGT
Source organism: Bacillota bacterium (assembly GCA_012521405.1). GTDB lineage: Bacteria > Bacillota > Dethiobacteria > Dethiobacterales > Dethiobacteraceae > JAAYSO01. The sequence continues at coordinate 12,563 of JAAYMK010000070.1, read as the reverse complement.
TTGCTGAAAAAAGATTTTCCGGAAACTGTTATTATTGTTTTGACGACTTTTGATGATGATGATTATATTATAAATGCTTTAACCTACGGGGCGGCAGGGTATCTTTTAAAGGATATAAGCGGGGCAAAATTGGCGGAAACGATCCGTGACGGTCTTGCAGGTAATATTATCTTACCGGGCCGTGTTGCCGCTAAAATTACTTCCCGTCTGGCACAGGAGTCTGTCCCGCCTCTGGCCAAAGAAGAATTCACGGAACGGGAGTTTGACATCATTGGTTTGCTTATGCAGGGAAAATCTAATAAGGAAATTGCGGAAGCCCTTTCGCTTACTGTGGGTACGGTGAAAAACTATCTCAGTCAAATCTATGCGAAAATAAATGTAAAGGATCGGGCTAATGCCATCTTAACTTTAAAGAAAATGGGACTCTAGAAAGATTAGCTGGATCATAAACTTTGGTGAAGGCAGAAATGCCTTATTTTTTTGCCGTAAATTAAAAACATGACTATTTTCATGACCCGGGTAACTTATCATATGACCGCATATTAGGTACAATGAAGCAAAAAAAGTGGTAGGAGGCGCGTAGGATGGAAATGTCATGGGAAACTTTTTTGTTGTTGCTGCCGTTAGTAGCATTGCAATTTGGTTTAGCCATTTATTGTATTATAAAAATTTTTACCGAAGGGGTGCGCAATCTTAACAAATGGGTGTGGCTGGCAATTTGTGTGCTCTTTAATATTCTTGGGTCCATCTGCTTTTTATTATTCGGGAGAAAGCAGGAATACTCATGATTACTGTAACTAATTTGCATAAATACTTTCAGACATCTCATGCTCTAAAAGGTATCAATTTGCAGGTAAAACAAGGGGAAATTTACGGTTTTATCGGACAAAACGGTGCCGGGAAAACGACCACCTTGAACATTTTGGCCGGCTTGTCGCGTCCGACGCAGGGAGAATGTCTAGTGGCGGGAATTGACGTTAAAAAAATAAAACATCCAAGCGAGCTGCCCATTGGTTACTTGCCTGAAGCACCAAAATTTTATCCCTGGTTGACGGCCTTTGAAACATTAGCATATTTGGGTAACAGTAAAAAGCAGAAAGTTGGACCCACAAGAATTAAGGAATTATTAGGCTGGGTAGGTTTAAGTGAAGCGTCTCACCGCCGCGTAGGAGGTTTTTCCCGGGGTATGCAGCAGCGTTTAGGTATTGCTGCTGCATTGCTACCTGAACCAAAACTGTTAATTTTAGATGAGCCTTCATCCGCTTTAGATCCCGAAGGGCGTGCGGAAGTGCTGCAGTTAATTTTAGCGCTCAAGGAAATGGGGAAAACCGTCATTTTTTCCACCCATATTTTAAGTGATGTGGAGCGAATCTGTGATACAGTGGGCATCATCGCTGACGGCAAAATGGTACTGGAAAAGCCTTTAAAAGCTTTACAGAAAGACACTTTGGTCCCGATTTTTGACCTTACAAGCCTGCAGCCATGGCCGGAGCAAATAAAAGAGAAACTTTTGCACCTTCCCGGGGTTAAACATGTAGAAATCAAGGGGACAATCGCTTCCATTATGTTTACCGATGCCAAAACTGCTTCAATCAGGCTGATGCACTTTTTAAGCAGAGAAGGATTGGCTGTCAGTAAATTTGTGCAACGCCAACATACACTGGAAGATATTTTTCTGCGGGAGGTGAAAATAACATGAGTGGTACAATCATTAAAGAGATTAAATATGGTTTACGTAATCATATTTTTTTGCTTCTTTTAGCAGGTTTTTTCTTCTTCGCTTTGATGGCGCCTATTATGGCAAAGCTCCTTCCCCAGATCGTGCAAAGCCAGTTTCCTCATTTGCCCCAGGAACAAATTAATGCCATGCTAAATTTTAGTCAAGCTGAAATTATCCGCAGTTTCTTAGGCGATGTTCTTGAGATTGTGGTAATAATTGTGGCCTTTACTTTATGCGGTTTGCTGGCTCAAGAAATCAAGGAGCAGACACTTGTGCTGCCGCTATGTTCAGGAAAAAGCTTTGCAGAAATTATCGGCGCCAAAATTATTGTTTTTGGGGTGGCATTATATTTAATTTCATTGCTTGCCGTACTAATTAATTATCTTTATGCAGGCATGCTTTTTTCCTTTGAAACCGGTATTGGAGCCGTAATACGGGCAGGTTTGCTGCTGGGACTTTTTCTCAATTTTGTGCTTGTTTGTTTGCTTATGTGGGGAAGTATGACCCAAACCCCCATAACAGCGGGCATTTTTTCCCTGATTACTGTTTATGGCCAATATGGCATCGCAGCTCTATTTGATCTCCATGCTTATTTTCCTTCCGGCCTCCTTGTGGCCGCCAATGAACTTACAACTGATATTTCCGTTTCCCTTTTGCTAACGATCATTATAACGGTGGTTTTATGTGCCGTTTTTTGTTACATTACAATCTTGCGACTAAAAACGAGGGAATGGAATGAGAGAATTTAATCTCTAAACAGAAAAAGATGTATAAAAAAACAACAGGCATTTGGTTTGAAGCCTGTTGTTAATTTTTAGCTTTTGTTTTTGGACAAAATCTTTTTAAATAATTCTCTGTTATGTTTTACACTGGAGTCATCAGGTCTGTATTTAGACGCCATTTCATTATGCTCATTTGCTTTTTCATAATCACCTAAATGATAATAACACACGCATAATTGTAAATGGGGATACCAGGTATAATAAGCCGGGTAGATAAAGCTCCACCGATCCGGATCAGGCTCTTGGCTAATGGCCAGTTCGTACCAAAAAACAGCGTTTTTATATTGTTTTCGCCTTTGAAAATTGTAACCGATGCGGGAACAACTTTCTCCCCGGGGAGGAGCGTATTTAAAGGATTCAAAAAGGGCTAACAATTCATTATCCATATCCCCTAAATAGCAATAACAGTCTCCTTTAAAGATACAGGCAAATATTTTATCTTCCACCCAGCCTTCTTGCATGGAAATACAGTTATTATAACTTTCAATTGCTTTTTCATAATAACCGTTTTCCCTTAATTCATTGCCATAGTAGAAATAATCCCTAGCAGAAAAAGTTTCTCCGTTTTTAATTCTTTCTTCGAAAATTGCTAAGGCACGGCCCACGGAATGCCGCACTTTTTTGTGTGTGATGGCAATATCTGAGTTTAAAATTTTACCGTAAACTTTTAAAATTTGATGGCATTTGCCTTCCCACTGAAAATTTCTTTCCCTTTTTACCAAACGATTGCGCCTGTACTTAAGGGTTACATTGCCATATTGGTCTGTGCCGGCAATGTAGTACATTGACACCGAATCAACCGAGGGGTCTAAAGTTTCTTTGAGCCGTTTAAATTTTTCCCTGTCCTCTTCTAAAATCACATCATCGGCATCCAAATATAAAATATAATCCTTGGTGGCATATTTAAAAGATTCATTTCTGGCTGCCGCAAAATCATTTATCCAGGGAAAATCATAAATCCGATCCGTATATTGAGCGGCAATTTCTTTCGTTCTGTCTGTTGAGCCAGTGTCAACAATAATAATTTCATCTACTAAATCTTTTACACTGTCCAAACAGCGACTTAATACTTCCTCTTCATTTTTGACAATCATACATAAGCTGATTGTTATCATTTATTTTGCTCCCGTAAACTAAAATTTTAAGTAGAGGGATACCTACAAATGAGGTATCCCTCATATGACCAGTCAGCTCCAACCTATGGTCCTGTGGGTCCTGTAGGTCCTGTGGGTCCTTGCTCGCCCGTAGGTCCTTGCGGTCCTGTGGGTCCCGTAGGTCCTGTGGGTCCTTGCTCACCCGTAGGTCCTTGCGGTCCTGTGGGTCCCGTAGGCCCTGTGGGCCCTGTGGGGCCTGTGGGTCCGGGAGGTCCCATAGCATCTTCTACTGCTACGAGTGATACATCGTCGACAACGATGTCTGCACTACCTGCCTGGAGTAATTTATTGATCACAATTAATGCTTGTGTTGCTCCGACGGGAGCTTCTGCTGTTGTTTCATAGATTTCGACCCAAGCATTATTTGTTACATCCGGCAGACGGTTGGCTGGAATGTTTAAAATCATACCATAGCCAAGGAAGTTCACATCATTGTCATAATAGGCAATGGAGATGGAGACGGGAGGGCTGGGTTGAGCGCCTACTTTAGCCAGGGATACAAAAAAGCGGTAATTTTGTAGCGGTGTAATGTCGACAAATTGTACAAGAAAAGCATTCACTGCCCCTCCCAAAAGCCGTGCCGCCCAAAAACCGGAATGACTGAATTCTGCGGTAAGAGCAGCATTTTGCTCTATCCAGGGAGAAAAATTACCTGCTTCAAAACCACCGTTTTCAACTAATTCTATAAATGAAATTGTATTCACCCCCTTTACTTGTATTGCAATTATATGCAAGGGGATATCATTTGGTTACATACATTTTTCCACATTTTATAGTGTAAAAATAATCCCTAAAGATTAGGGATTACCAAGGGATAACGTTAAATTGTTGAGAGAATGAGGTAAGGGAGGTGCTTTTGCGGTAAAGTTGTAAATGTATTGCATTCCAGGCAAAGCCCATTGTTTTTTTTACGCCATTTGCGGCGAAAACCGGCCAGGTTGATGGATATACGGTTTTGTTCAGTTTTATACTGAAATTTTAGCAGGGAAGAACAGCGGGGCAAGATGCCTTGCTTTATGCCTTTGGGATGCCATTGCTCTTCAATTTTGCGTATTGCTTTAACGTGTGGGCTGGACTTACCACCTGCATGAGGAAGATACAAATCCATGGAAATAATCTGCATATCAGGAGGTACGGCAGAAAGATCAAAGGCAAGAAAAATTTTCTGATGATAGTAGCCAAGTTTTCTGGGTAAAAAAAGCATTTTCTTAATCGGAAGCATAATTAATAGCCCCCCGGTTGCAGACTGTTATAAATATTAATTAGTTTTTTTGCTACCACTTTACCGGCATGATACTTTCTCACATATCTTCTTCCCCTGACTCCCAGCTTAAATCTTAATTCCGGACGCTCAAGTAAGATTTTAATGGCGTCATAAATATTATCGGGATTAGCACTGACAATGGGTAAACTTTTGGGAAAGGTGCTAACAAGGTCCGGTCGGATATAGGTAATGACTGGTTTACCTAAAGCCATGGATTCCACACTTAATAAACCATAAGATCCGCATAAAATTTGATCAATAATAATATCTGCCTTTTGGTATAAACGGATGACTTGGGCATTAGGCATTTTTTCTATCCGCTTATAAGCGAATTGATATTTCCGTTTAAGTTTTTGGATGGCGGCTTCGATATACGCCGTACCCTTAAAATCCGGATTTGTGGGAGCATGCAATATTAAAGGGCGTTTTTTGGTCATCTCAGGATAATAAGGCTTAAATTTACTTAAATCTATGGCTAATGGCAGCACATGCACTCTTTTATAATACGGCTTCACGTAAGTGTAGACTTCATAGTCTTGAACAATAGCGTCTGAGATATATTGAGATAGAATTTGCAGTTTTTGCTTTATTTCTTCGTTGGGCGGTGAATCGCCGGTATAGACATAAGGGTTGTTGAGGCGCGCCAAATCATGAAATCTAACGTCATTACCCCAGTGGTGCATAATAATTTTTTTGCCTTTTTTTCTTAAGATTTTTAAGTCACGGTAATCGGGGAAAATAGTGGTGCCATAATGAAAATGAAAAACATCGTAAGAATTTAGGATTTGCCTGAAATTATTTCTAATGGCAACCGCATCGGTGTTAATTAGATGTTCATGATAACCTAAATAAGAATGAAAAGTATTATAGCCAACGGCGTGATATCCCAATTTTTTTAAAGCGCCTGTAAGGGTTCCTATTTGCCCGGCAATTTCAACAATGCCTTGAAAAATTCTCATTCCTTTTTCCCTCGCTTTAACCATTGATAAGTTGCTTGTAACCCTTCCGTTAGAGAGAAATTTATTTTCCATGAAAGCTCCTTTTGGATTTTTTGGGCGTCGATAGCCCGTCTGTAAACAATATCAACCGGCCTTGCAGGCTGATGAATGACGGTTCCGTTTGTAAAAGAGGTAATTTGCATGATTTTTGTAGCCAGGTCTGCAATTGAAGTTTCAATGCCGGTACCGACATTATAAATCTGACCAATAGCTTTATCATCATTTACGGCAAGCAAAATTGCATCAATGACATCATCGATGTAGGTAAAGTCCCTTGTTTGCCTGCCGTCTCCGTATATGACTAAAGGTTTTTTGGCCATTGCCGCTTCAAAAAACTTGGCTACAACGCCGCAATAAGGGTTTTCCGTTGTTTGACCGGGGCCATAAACATTGGATAAGCGCAAGACGCAAACAGGCAGTCTAGATAAATGATAGTAGACGGCGCAATAATGTTCGGTGGCAAATTTGCTGGCCGCATAAGGCAAGGAAATTTTGTAGTAATCTTCCGGGGTTGGTAAAATTTCTGCATTACTGTATACGGAAACCGTTGAAGTATAAATAAAACGCTTTAGTTTGTAGCAATGTTTTTGTACTAAACGCAGTAAAGTAAAGCCGCCGTATAAATTTACGTAAAAATCATGTTCCAGGTTGCTTACAGATTTTAAGAGGTTAGAGCAGGCAAGGTGAAAAACATAGTCTACATGGGGGAGTAGGCCTGCCAATAAATCAACATTTGTGATGCAATCCTTAAAGAAGCAGATGTTGTTTGCTTTGGGGATGGCACTATACTGACCGGTAGATAAATCATCAATGACATAAATCTTTTCACAGTATGGGACAATTCTTTTTAAAAGTTGTGAGCCGATAAAACCGGCACCTCCGGTTACTAAAACTTTGCCTAAATTCATAATTGATCAACCTTCAACAAGTTCTTTTTTTTCTTAAGATTTATGTTGCAGAATTAAACTCTGTGCTTGAGGCCAAACTTTTTGCAAGCGCTGTTTATAGGTGTGATGTTGCATAATTTTCCTCCGTGCATTTTGCCCTATTTGCAAGCGCAATTCCGGGCGCTTTAAATAAAAATTGATTAAGTCCAGTGTTTCTTCTGCAGATTTAGTAAGGACAATTTCTTGTCGATCTGTAAACAGTTCCTCCAATGCTTTTGTACGACTGGCGATCATGAAAGCTCCTGAACCTAGAATTTCAAAGGTTCTTTGCGTAACCTGATCTACAGCATTTTGTACACCCAGGACAATTTTCGCAGAGCGGTATACAAATGCTGTTTTTTTGTAAGGTAAAAATCCATGTACCCTGTCTGAAGGCACGGTTAAGCCAAAAAACTTTTTTATTTGGGCAGCTTCTTTTTTCCATCCAATACCCCAGATATCAACCTTTTGTTTTTCCTTTACAAGAGGAAATAAGAGCTGTTTTAAACTTTCAATACGATATGTTTCTTTAAAAAGATGGGTTGAGCCGATAAAGGCGAGATCGTAAATCTCTTTATCTTCCTTTGTTTTTGCCGGAAAAAGTCTGGGATTAAAGGCAAAATTCAGGTAAGCCGAGGGAATGCCCAGCCTTTCATATTTTTCTACGCAGGCAGGATGAATGGTCCATACCAGATCAGGCTTTCCTTTCCGGATAAAAGTTAAGGACCAGTCTGCATGATTAATTAAATCTTCTGTTGCCCAATAAATGTGAAAAAGCCGATACTTTTTACATAATGCAGGCAGCCTTTCAAGGTAGCGAAAAAGCCGCCTGTTATAACCGACGGTGAGCAAAATATCCGGTTTAAAATATGCTATTCCGGCTTCAATTTCTTTGTCATGCCAGGAGGATTGAAAAAATACTTGGTGGCCTAATTGAGCTAACGCATCACCAATACTGTTGATGCAGTAGGAGCGATGGTCCAGGAGAAAAAATTTAAAAGTTTGCATTGAGATTCCTCCGGAGCAGGGAGATGGCATATTTAAACGGTGCACCAAAAATTTTTTCACAAGTGGCATCATCAGCATTACGGTAAGCGATGCTGCTTGGTCGCGTATTAACCTCCAAAAGCCACAATTTCCCTTTATGGTCCAACGCTACATCCAGACCAATTTCACCCAGGGGACCAAAAAATTTATCTATGACAAGAATGACATTAAGACAAAAGCGATTTAATTCTTCCCAAGTGAGGGCATCATGCAGCAATTTTTCTCCCGGCAAAACCAGTTTATCGCTTGCCCCCTGCGCAAAATTTGTCACCACGGCTTCAGGCCGGGCAATGCGAAAATTCACCGCACTAAGTAACCAGTTTTGGTTGCTGTGTTTTTGCATTAACACACGCATGTCAAAGGGACGGTTGCCCAGGCGGGACAAAGTGATTCCCTGTTGGATAATAAAATTTTTCTGCTTATTTTTTATAAAACGTAGTACATCTTTTATTTCTGGAAAGATATATGACTTTACTTTGCTGCCTCCGGCTTGACAAATAAAACCTTTTTTACTTTTTTGAATCCGATAAACATGGCGCCCGTTTCTGCCGAAATTTGGTTTAAGATAGCAAAAATCGTATTTTTCCAGGTAATTTGCCAGGGTAGTGCCGTTTAAAGGAGCGGTTTCCGGAACGGAAAGTTTTGTTTGCTGGGAGCTTTTTAAGGCCAGGTAGGCTTTATATTTACTGATGGTACGAGTCTTATTGAGCCAAAGCAGGGAAGAAACACTGCCGCGTTTAGTGAAGCTTTTCACTGTTTCCGGTTTGGGGTAAGAGCCCAGATCATAGATCACTTGTGGTACAGGCACCGGCGCTTCAAGCCATTTAGTACCGTCATGATTTAACTGAAAGGCGCGAACTAAATTTTGCTGCCAATTAACGTCCTCAAGATTAAAATAGTAAAATAGTATCCCGTATTTTTTTGCCAATAAGGAACGTTTTACTAGAATTGATTTTTTTTTGACGTCCTTCAGTTTTCTCTTTTTTATGGTGATGCCTACACTGGGGCCCAGGCAAATAATATTTTTCTGATAAAAATACAGTAGTAAAGGCTGCTCGAAAGAGAAGGGAAAATACTTGAAAAGTTTTTTTGAGAGATAGAAAATATTTTCTGTGGCATCAATTGTTTGCTTTTTTAAGGCAACAGTCTTTTTTATACTGCCAATTTGTAAAATTATTTTTTTACCTGGCGCAAGGCCGAAAAAAGATAATTGCTTTTCATTTAGGTACAGGGCCTGAGCGGAATCACCGTCAGAGACATAGGTTTTGAGCCAAATAAGAGATGCTTCTGTTGCCATAGGGAGAAAAAATTTGCCAAAGCTCATAAATTATAGCTCCCATTTTGATCTTTGCAGATCAATTTTTTTATATACAGTATGTTGCTTGTATTACATTTGTGAATACGTCATGATAGAGAGCTTGCTGGCAATTTTGGCATTACCACATATAATATATTGCCGTCTACAAAGAGAGGAGGAGCAAATTTGGCGGATGTAAAGATTATTCCCGGCTTTACTTTAGTTAGGCAGAATAACGAGCTCAAAGATGAATTACTTGCCGTGCTGACAGAAGTGATAGAAAAGGGTATGTTCATTTTGGGGGAAAATGTAATGGCACTGGAAAAGAAAATAGCAGAGCTGGTTCAGGTCAAATACGGTATCGGTGTTGCCAATGGTAGTGACGCCCTTTATTTAGCACTTTTAGCCTGCGGGATCGGGCCGGGTGACGAAGTAATTACAACACCGTTTACTTTTTTCTCCACCGCCGGTTCCATCAGCAGAACAGGAGCTACGCCTGTTTTCGTTGATATTTGTGAAGAAACTATGAATCTTGATCCCAGGTTGATAGAGGAAAAAATAACTGCCAAAACTAAAGCCATTCTGCCGGTACATTTATATGGCTGTCCGGCGGAAATGGATGAGATTGTGCAAATTGCCAAGGCTTATAATTTAAAGGTCATAGAAGATGCGGCCCAAGCAATTTTGGCGGAATACAAGGGGAAAAGAGTGGGTTCGCTGGGTGATGTCTGCTGTTTTAGTTTTTTTCCGACGAAGAATTTAGGGTCTTTCGGGGATGCCGGTATGGTAGTTACCAATGATGAAGAAATAGCAGAAAGAATAAAAGTTTTACGGGTGCACGGCGCCAAGATTAAATATCATCATGACTATATAGGCTGTAACAGCCGTTTAGATGAGTTGCAGGCGGCAATTTTAAATTTAAAGTTAAATTATTTACCCCAATGGACAGAACGCCGGCGTGAAATTGCCGCGCTGTATACAACACTTTTACAAAATAAACTAGGTGAAGATTCAGCTCTAATTTATCCCCATGAACCGGACCATGTTTTTCACGTTTATCATCAATACACCATTCGGACCGGCAGGCGTGAAGAGTTAAAAAATTATTTAGCGGCAAACGGTATCGGTTCCACAGTGTATTATCCGGTACCTTTACACTTGCAAAAAGCGTACGCCCATCTGGGCTATCAAAAAGGTGATTTTAAAGTTGCCGAAAAAGTATGCACACAAGTTTTATCACTCCCTATGTATCCGGAATTAACCAATGAAGAAATCTATTTAGTTGTAAAAAAAGTTGCAGATTTTTTTGCTTAATCTGCAACTTTTTTTCTTGTTTTTAATGCTTTCAATAAATTTTCCTTAAAGGCTGTACTTTCCGGTGGCAAATTGGTCACACGTTCTTTTTACCAAAACATATTATATATTGTTAAACCCTGTAGTAGTGAAGATGCTAGTGCGAATTGCTTGCATAAAGGGAGTGAATAACAATTAATGAGCCTAAAAACAAAAGCAACGCTAAAAAAGAAGATTAGCCAAAAAGAAATAAAAATCTGTATCATTGGCCTCGGTTATGTAGGTTTACCCAATGCTTTAGACTTTGCCCGAAAAGGATTTTCCGTGCTTGGCATTGATATTGATAAAGAGCGTGTGCAAAAGTTTAACCGGGGTGAAAATTACATTCTGGGTACTGATGCAAAAGGCGATTTAAAAAGATTGGTTGCCGCCGGGAAACTATACGCACGAAGCGATTTTTCCGCCCTGGGGGAAATGGATATAATTGTAATATGTGTGCCCACTTCACTGTCCAAAAATCTGGCACCGGATCTGCAGCATATCAAAAGCTCGGCCAGAGAAATTTCCCGGCATTTGCGCAGTGGGCAGCTTATTTGTCTAGAATCTACCGTGTACCCGGGAACTTCCGAGGAAATTATTTTGCCGATTTTAGAAAGCTCCGGCTTAAAGGCAGAAAAGGATTTTTACTTATGCCATGCGCCGGAAAGAATTGACCCCGGAGAAGGTAACTATGCCACGAAACAGTCAAGTAGAATTGTGGGAGGCATTGGACCTGAATCGTTGGAAATTGGTGTTTTCTTTTATCAACAGGTTACGGAAAAAATCTTTCCGGTCTCGGAAATTAGGGTGGCGGAGCTGGCTAAAGTTTATGAAAATACTTTTCGGGCTGTCAATATTGCTTTAGTTAACGAATTGATGCTTTTATGCGACCACATGAAGATAAATGTCTGGGAAACCCTTGATGCTGCTTATACAAAACCCTTTGGTATTATGCCTTTTTATCCGGGGCCGGGAGTAGGGGGACATTGTATTCCCGTTGACCCGCATTATTTGGAGTGGAAGGCCCGTGAATACGGTTTTTTTACTCGTTTCATCAGTCTTGCCGGTGAAATCAACAGGAAAATGCCCCACTATGTCCGGGAAATTATCTTACGCACCCTTAATGGTTTAGGTGTGGTTCCCTCCCAGGCAAAAATTTTACTTCTGGGTATGGCTTATAAAAAGGATATCAATGATACGCGAGAATCGCCGGCCATTGCTTTGGCAGAATTGTTGTTAAAAGACGGTATGAAAATTTGTTATCATGACCCGTATATTGCGGAAGTAAAAATACTATCCCAAAAATTTGTTTCCGTACCGTTTGCGGAAGAAGTGGTTAGCGCGGTTGATCTTGTTGTTATTACCACAGACCACTCGGTGATTGATTACCAGTGGTTAATTGAAAAAGCAAAAAGAATTGTTGATACCCGCAATGCCACAAAAGGACTAAAAGATCATGAGCGTAAGGTTGTATTGATATGAAAAAGCAAAAAATTGCCCTCATCGGAGCCGGTAACTGGGGAAAAAATTATTTGCGTGTGTTGGAAAAACTAGGTGTGTTGGCGGCTTTGGCCGAAAAAGACGCTGCCCTTAGGGAAAAATATGCGACTTTATACCCGCAGCTTTTGATCACGGACGATTATAAACAGTTGTTAACAAAGCCAGAAATAGACGCCTTTGTGGTGGCCACGCCGGCCAAGACTCATTACCAAATTGCCAGCGATCTTTTAGCAGCCCAAAAAAATGTTTTAGTGGAAAAGCCCATGACTTTATCTGTTGAAGAAGCAAAAAAACTTTGCGCTACGGCTAAAAAGAGCAAAAGTATTCTCCTGGTGGGGCATTTATTGCTGTACAAAGCTGCCGTGCAAAAAATAAGAGAAATTCTTGACAATCATATCCTTGGAGAATTACTGTATATTGATATGAAAAGGGCAAAATTGGGGACAATTCGCAGTTATGAAAATGTGCTTTGGAGTTTTGCGCCCCACGATTTGGCAGTGCTTTTATCTTTAGTAAAAGCTAAAGTTACAGAAATTAATGCAG
>JAAYMK010000069.1 GCA_012521405.1 Bacillota bacterium | reverse complement strand
TTTCGTGTAAATGATGTGGGGTTCAATAAAACCTAAAGTGTCTTGACACTATCGTACTGTAGTTTAAACATTGACGAAAAAATTTCCTGATGATACGCTGGAGAAAACTAAATTTTTAACAATATATGTGGAGATAACTAGATATAGCACAACAACGGCTAGGGAAGGAAAGGATGTAGGAAAATGCAAGAAAAACTACTTGCTGCCGTGGATTTAGGCGGAACAAAAATTTTGACAATTATCGCCGACCTTAACGGCAAAATTTTAGTACGCAAACTATTACCTACGCCGCCACAAACAGATGCAGCAGGTCTTTTGCATGTCCTCGAATCAGCCATTACCCAGACGTTGGCAGCAATAAATAAGTCTATCATCCATTTAGCTGCCGTAGGCTTATGCGTACCGGGATTTTTTGATATAAAAGAGCGCGTAGTCCTAAAACTACCCAACATCCCTTTGGTAAAAAATTTTCCCTTGGAATCAGCCTTGGCGCAACGACTTGGCGTACCTGTGCTGGTGGAAAATGACGCCAATGCTGCCGCTGTAGGAGAAGCCAGGCAGGGAGCAGCAAAGGGGCACCGGGATCTAATTTATATCACCGTCAGTACCGGCATCGGTGCCGGTTTAATTTTAAACGGAGAACTTTATCGTGGCAGCCGCGGCTTTGCCGGGGAATTCGGACATCTGGAGGTTAAATCTGAGGGGCCTCTTTGCGGTTGTGGTAAACGTGGCTGCCTGGAGGCGGTTGCCTCCGGTACAGCCATTGCCCGCCGAGCCAATGAAGCTTTACGGAAAAATGGAGAAACCAAGCTTTCCCAATGGGCGGTACAAAATAACGGCAAAGTTACGGCCGAACATGTTTTTTTGGCTGCCAAAGCAAAAGATCCGACTGCTATAGCTATTATTGAGGAGGCAGTTTTTTACCTGGGCATAAGTATCAGCAACCTGATAAACCTGCTAAATCCTTCCCTGGTAGTGCTAGGTGGCGGTGTCACCAATGCCGGTGATGTCTTTTTTGCTCCGCTACAAAAAATAGTGGCAAAAAACACTGTAAAGTATGCAAACCAAGATGTTAAAATTGTGCCTGCTGCACTGGGCAGTGAAGCAGGAGCTATAGGCATGCTCTTTCTTGTGAAAAATCAGCTAAAATAGAAATTACCCTACTCCTTATTTCTTAAAATTTCACAATATTTTATAATTCGACAAGTTTCAACACAATTCATGAGAAATATATAATAAAATGTAAAGTGATGTAGTATATGCAATTTTCTCCAAAGGGGGATTCCATGAATTCCGGAGTGCAGCTGCTGCTAGACAGTTTTTGGCGGAACTCTATGGACATTCACGGCATTATGAACAGTCGAGGTGAAATTTATTTCAATCCTGCCTTTGCCCGGATTACAGGCTATATGACGGATAAAGCCAAATTTATGGACTTATTTTGGAAGGTCCACCGTAATGAACGTAAAAAAATCATTGAAGCAAGGAAGAAAATTCAGCAGGGAGAAACAACCTATTTTGTTGATGTGCGTTTTCGCTGCCAAAACGGTCAATACAAATGGCTCAGCTGGAATGCAACCTATGATAGGGAAACAAATGCTTTATTAATCACGGGCCGCGACATTACAAACAAAAAAACCATGTCAGTAGTTTTTGAGACTATCTTCCAATATAGTCCCAATATTAAAATAATCCTGCGTGAACACGACAGGCGTGTTTTGGCGGTAAACAAAACTTTCGAGAAAATTTTGCAATATAAAGCGGACGAAGTGGTCGGAAAAACATTGGAGGAAATAAAAATTAAAACGATACCGAATAATGAACAAACCTGGCTTACCGTTTATCATCAAGGTTTTTCCGCCAAACACATCTCTTTACAATGTAAAGATAATGTTGTCAGGGATTTAATATATACTTCAGTACCTATCCGGTATCAAGGCGAATGTAGTATCTTAATTGTTGCCGTAGACATTACAGAACAAAATAAACTGGCCAAGGAACTAAATCGCTTGGAAAAACTCCACATCATCGGACAAATGGCCGGAGGGATCTGTCATGAAATGCGCAATCTCATCACGGTTATTAGAGGTTATTTACAGTTAATGTTGAAAAACAATAATATACAGCAAGTAAAGCAAAATATAGAATTTATGATCAGCGAGTTGGAGCGTGCCAATTCCATCATTACAGACTTTCTTGCCATTGCCAAACGTGATTCTGAATATACGAATTTCCAAGTGACGAATTTAAATAAAGTTATAGACAGGCTTTATCCGTTACTTAAGGCCGATGCCGTCCAGCAAAATAAAAAAATTTTCCTGGAATTAGCGGACGAAACCTTTATTTATGCCAAAGAAAGTGAACTGCGACAGCTAATTTTAAATTTGGTCCGCAATGCTTTAGATGCGTCTTCACCCGGCCAGAAAGTAATCATCTCTACAACTAAAAGTGAACATCAGGTAAAATTAATAGTTGAAGATTTTGGCCCCGGTATCGATCCTCATATTCTCAAAAACCTCGGTACACCTTTTCTCACCACCAAAAAGGAAGGTACGGGCCTAGGTTTGGCAATCTGTTATGCCATTGCAGAGCGCCATCAGGCCAATATAGACGTATCTACTTCAAATCAGGGCACAGTTTTTACTGTTATCTTTCCCGCCATGAAAGTAAACCAGTTGACTGCAGCTGCGAAAACATAGAAAAACAAAGCCATTGCTGCCTATCCTACCGCTAGCTGGCATCAAAAAGGACATTTCATTTTCATGTAGAAGTTTATCCGGAAAGCAGGAAAGGCAGGAGAAGATGGTAGATGATAAAAGCAATTCTTTTTGACTTGGACGGTACCTTGTTGGATATAGATATGGACAAGTTTATTAAAAATTATTTTCAACGTTTATGTGACCACCTGCAAGGGTTTGTTGATCCGCAAACATTTGCGCAAAACCTTTGGGCTTCCACGGGAGCCATGGTGGAAAATAATAATCCCAAGCTAACAAACCAAGAAGCATTTCTACAGCATTTTTATACCTGGATGGAACACCCTCATGAACAAGTTTGGCCTTTAATTGACCAATTTTATGAGCAAATTTTTCCCACATTACAGGAAGACAGCAGCCCCTTCCCCGAAATACTAGAGCTTTTTGCTTATCTAAATAAGCTTGATCTAAAACTTGTTCTTGCCACCAACCCCATTTTTCCCCGTTCCGCCATTTTGCACCGCCTAAAGTGGTCTCAATTGCATCCGGATGACTTTGCATTAATTACTACCTATGAAAATATGCATTACACAAAACCAAATCCTAAATATTATTTAGAAATTGCCGCAATGATTAATGTCTTACCGCAAAATTGCCTGATGGTAGGCAACGATTATGAGCTGGATATAAAACCGGCGGCTAAAATTGGCATGAAAACTTTTTATGTGGATGCAAACTGTACAAATCCCGATTTCACAAAAGCCTGCGGCAATGTATCCCACATTCTGCCTTATATCCGTATGCTGACGGGGGATGAAGAGAAAGAGCAAATAGAAGCCAAAAGCTAAATTAGAACTATTTCTCGCTAAAACCTGCTTCAATTTTAGGAAGCAGGTTTTTTGATAATTATCTGGTTTTTCTTGACATTTAATTAAGGTATCTTTATAATGTAATCACAAGGTACCTTAGTAATATTCATAAAAGGAGGGAATGCAGTGGGCAATAGCGAAAGGGAACTTCTAAACAAATTTTTCCATCTTCAACGGCTTTTGCATAGATATTTTCACCATAAATTTATGCAGCATGGACCTATGGCAAATATCCACAGGGGACAGGGAAGAATTTTAGCTCTCCTTAAATTAAAACCGCAAATCAGTCAAAAAGAGTTGGCAAAAATTCTTGATATGCGTCCTCAATCCTTAGGAGAGCTGTTGGAAAAACTGGAAAAGGGCGGATACATCACCAGGACGCCTTCGGAAAAAGACCAGCGCGTAATGAACATTTCCTTAACAGAGGCAGGGAAAAAGTTGGCTCAACAAAGCGACCAGCAGGATCATGCAAATCATTTATTTGCTGCCCTTAACCATGAGGAGCAAGCAACCCTGGAAGCATATCTTGACCGTATTATTGCCACTTTGGAAGAAAAAACAGCGGAACATGGCGATTTTCCTCCGCCGCACATGAAAATGCGCAGGTTTTGCGGACCACATTTTCACCATAAAGGCCGCAAAATATAAATAGGGGAAGGAGGGCAAACCATGCGCCGATTTAGAGTGCACCGCCCCAGAGAGTTTTTAACCCCTGAAGAACAACAAAACAAACCTGAAATTACTGCTAAATTGTTAAAACGCATTTTCAGCTATCTACTGCCTTATTGGAAGCAGTTTCTTGTGGTTTTTGTCACCATCATTACTTCAGCCGTCCTTGCTGTCTATCCCACTTTACTTACAGGCCGCATTATTGACGAAGGCTTAATCGGCAAAAATTTTAAGCTTTTGGTTACCCTTATTATTGCTTCATTTGGCATTATGGCTGCTTCCAATCTGGTAGGTGTACTGCAAAGTTACGTCAACACCTGGATTGCACAACATATTATCTTTGATATGCGCAACAGCATGTATGCTCACTTGCAGAAAATGTCTCACCGTTTCTTTACCAGTAAGAAACAGGGAGAAATTATCACAAGAATGACCAGTGACATAGACGGGGTACGTCATGTGGTGGTTAACACGCTAACCAGCATCATCCAAAACGCGGCAACTCTAATTGTTGCCCTGGTGGCCATGTATCAAAAAAACTGGTTTCTGGCTACATTGGCAATTATTATCGTCCCGCTTTTAACCATTCCGACAAAAAATGTAGGGAAGAGACGCTGGTCCTTGGCCATGGAAGCGCAAAAATGTCATGATAAAATCAACCAAATTCTTAATGAAACACTTTCCGTCAGCGGGCAAATGCTGGTGAAACTTTTTACCAAGGAAAAAGAAGAATATGAGAAATATGAACAGATAAACCGGGAAATGGTGAAGTTAAACATTAAAGAAAGCATGGTAGGGCGCTGGTTCATGGTTGCCCTAAATACTTTTACCAGCATCGGCCCCATGCTAATTTATCTTGCCGGCGGGATCATCATTATTTTCTACCCCGAAAGCAATTTGACAGTGGGGGATGTGACTGTGATGGTCACATTACTGTCAAGGATGTATATGCCGGTAAATTCACTTTTGAATATCCAAGTTGAAGTCACACGTTCACTGGCGTTATTTGCACGTATTTTTGAGTACTTTGATATTGAGCCTGAAATTAAAAATGCCCCTGCTGCGATAATCCCCAAAGAACCTTTAAAACACCATCTGGTCTTTGAAAATGTTGTCTTTTCCTATGAAAAGAACGTACCTGTGCTTAAAGGTGTATCCTTTACCGTACCGGAAGGCAAATCTGTTGCGCTGGTAGGACCGTCTGGCGCCGGCAAATCTACCATTATAAGTTTAATCCCCCGGTTCTATGATGTGGAAAGCGGCGACATCCGCATCGGCGGCATCAGCATTCGTAAACTGGATCTAAATTATTTACGCACCATCGTCGGCATTGTGACACAAGATACTTTCCTATTTAACGCTTCCATCAAAGAAAATCTGCTTTATGCCAAAGCAAACGCCACCCAAGAGGAAATAGAGGAGGCCTGCCGTAAAGCAAATATCCACGACTTTATTATGTCTTTACCCGACAAGTATGACACCATTGTGGGCAACCGTGGTCTCAAGCTCTCCGGCGGTGAGAAACAGCGTCTTTCCATCGCCAGAACCATTTTAAAAGATCCTCCAATTTTAATTTTTGATGAAGCCACATCATCCCTGGATTCCATCTCGGAAAGCTTAATTCAAGAAGCCATTGAACCGCTGCTCAAAGGCCGCACAAGCATCATTATCGCCCACAGGCTCTCCACTGTTTTAGCTGCCGATGAAATCTTGGTCATAGAAGACGGCATCATTAAAGAACGCGGCACACATAGTGAACTAGTGGCCAAAGGCGGTGTTTACACGGTACTTTATGAAACGCAATTCCGTCGCGCCATTGAAGAACATGAAGAGCGTAAACATTTACAGCAAAAAGAACATGAAAATTTGCCTGAGCATTTGCCAGAATATTTACCAAAAAATTTACCAGAAGCTAATGCTTTTACAGTTTGAAACTATACGCAGGCCGGATAAAACCGTTCTGCGCAAATCAAAAGAGCCGGCATCTCCAAGTCTCTGGAGATGCCGGCTCTTTTTAAATTTCCGGACTTTGGGGAAACAATAGTATAATTTTGCTTCCCGGCAGGGAAAAATAAGTTTATCACATCTAAAAAATATTGATTAAAGGTTGAGAGTAATGCTTAAAATCTGTCTTGGGGAATTTCGCTCCAAAGAGACTGCACTTCAGTGTATACAAAAACTTGGGGAACATAAATTTTTTGATCTTTGGTTTTTCCAGACAGGGGACACACCCACTGAAGGCATTAATACCCTGGAAAATGCCTATGCCGGTGAGTTACCGCTTTTTGCCCGCGGCACCCCGGGTAGTGATCTTGCCATTGAAGGTCGCTCACATGCGCATTTGTATGACAAGGAAACGGCAAAAAAAATTATGGGAGGCGACACAAAACCGGACAATATTTATACCGTAGCTGTTAACATAACCAACATAAAAAACCCCGATGCTGTTATGGAAATACTGCGCCAATATGG
The DNA here is from genome assembly GCA_012521405.1 of Bacillota bacterium. Classification (GTDB taxonomy): domain Bacteria; phylum Bacillota; class Dethiobacteria; order Dethiobacterales; family Dethiobacteraceae; genus JAAYSO01. Next base: position 2,170 of record JAAYMK010000069.1, on the reverse strand, counting down.
TGCTGACGTTAAAATTAAGGAAATAAATCATTAACACACTGCAAAGTGCACTGTATTTCAAAGAGAGGTGACTAAATACCGCTGATTTAGCGGTATAAACTTTATCTTAATAACGTCCGATAATATATATTATGTAAACTATGCAAAATTTTTGAGCATACTTTCTCATAAATAAATTGCCACCCTCAAGCATATTTTTATTTGTGCTTTATCATTTACTTGGTCCCAATACCATGTGCGGCATCATTTCTCATGTCTAGTCAACCAAGCGGTTTACCTAAATAATTGCCTAAGCAAATTATCTAGATTTGGCAATACATCAGTTAATCCGACTAATAAGTCCGTGAACATTGCACTTACTGCTGATTTGTCTCTATGATTGGGGTAATTTTAAGACTATTCGCCCTCGGCTATAGCGACTGTTAACCGGTTTACAAAGGCTGCAGTTTTGAAAAAATTAACTCGTTTTCATTGCTTGCCTGCTTCCGGTCGCCAAGTGTGTTTTACCGTTTTTTGCACTATTCGATATCAAGAATAGTTTTCCACTCTGCTTCCTTAAATCCCACTAAAACAAAGTCATCGCCAATAAGAATCGGACGCTTCACAAGCATACCATCTGATGCCAGCAAACTGTACTGTTCATTTTCGCTCATGTGCGGAAGTTTATCCTTCAGCTTCAGCTTCCTATACAGCTGTCCACTAGTATTGAAAAACCTTTTTAGTGGTAGACCGCTTTTTTTATGCCAAGTTTTTAATTCTTCGCTGGTTGGATTATTCTCTTTGATATGTCTTTCTGTAAAGGCGATGCCGTTTGCCACCAGCCACTTTTTCGCCTTTTGGCAGGTACTACATTTTGGATAACAGACAAAGAGCATAATATACCTCCATTCTCCATTTGGCAGCTAAATACTGCTTTCCTGACGAAGAAAAAGAGCACTCTAATAGGGAGCACCTTGAGTCCTGCTGCAGAAACCCAAAATCATTATTTCAGAAAACAGACCGCAGGGACAACTGCGCCGGAAAATACAGCGGGCGCCAAGGGTAATTTTTCTGGACATCTTATTTAACCACTTCAAGATACGGCAAGTTACGGTAGGATGACGCCTTGCTTTAGCAATTGGCTTCTTAAAGCGTTATAATCGACATTTCTGACGCTGGCACCGTCTTTGATGGCGATAGCAGCTGCCGCCCCCGCCGCCTGGCCGAAACACATACAATGGGGGATCAAATTGAAAAACTCGCTAAACTCATGATCGGCGGAAAAAGCACGGCAGGCAACAAGCAAACCTTCAGTTTCCTTCGGTACCAGCGCCCGGTAAGGAATATACGTCCTGGGATATGCCAGAGACAACTCGCCGCGGTCATTATCAGCAAAAATAGCAATGGTATCCTCAAAGGGTTTGTCGGTGTCCATGTCCTTGGCGGTGAGAAAATATTCGCCGATGATCCTGCGTCCGCCGGAGGTGCCAAGCTGCGGTGCGGAAAGCATGATAAAGCTTTTTTCAAAGCCGGGCATGTATTTGCGCAAAAGCTCCCAGCTCTTAACAGACTGGTTTCTTGTTTTCACATCAATATAGGTCATCTCTTCCGCATCCGTCTGGTGCAAGGAGCCAATCAGGCGGTGAATCCAGACAACTCCTTCCTGGTGCTTGAGCAGTCCCCTACAGAAGAACGGCCACCCACCCTTGTTGATGATTTCCTGGGTAATTTCCTTGTGCTTTTCCGGCTCGGAAGCTACAAATTCATCGTATTTTTGTAAATCCACATTGGCAATCCAGTAGACAAAGCCAAACTGGGCTATCCTGGAGCCGGGTACCATATAGTCTATTGTTTCCACTCCCACTCCCGGTAGCAGGTCACCATCGCCGGTGCAATCAATGACAACTTTACCCAGGAGCGCCCACCTGCCGGATTTGTTTTCGACGATCACGCCTCTTACTGTATTGCCCTCCATAATGGGCGCAGTTACCCAGGTGTGCAGGAGCAATTCGGCTCCGGATTCCAAAACCATGGTGTTCAGCTCGTCTTTGGCCACTTCAGGGTCTATAACCGCAGTATATAATACTACATATTCCCCTTCTTTGTTTTTTCTGATATAAAAATGCATCATATTTGCTTTCAGGTACATATCAACAACGGACGCCTCACTTTTCCCCCAGAAGCGCTTCTC
>JAAYMK010000068.1 GCA_012521405.1 Bacillota bacterium | reverse complement strand
GAATTACATCCATGAGGAACCTCCGCCTCCTTTTAGGGGGTATTCATTCTGCTAGAATGTGAGGTTCCTCTTTCTATTTTAAATAGATTTTTCCTTCAAAAACCTATAGTAATTTTACACTAACCCATTACAAACTAAACATGGGCGGATGAAGCCGCCCATGTTTAGTTGATAAGCTCAATGTAATTTTAAACTCACTAATTAATATTAATTTATGTTTGCGCTTTTAGTATATTTTGCCACTTACTTTACTGGGTACAGTACTGGCAAGTGCAAGGCACTTTATATTCCTCCGGAACGTCCAGGAATGGTGTATAGTCATCCATGGAGATTCCTTCCTGACTGTAAGGATAAGCATCTGCCTGAGCATACATATCGGTCCATTCCAGGTAATGCTTATATGTTTCGTATTCAAGCCAGACTGTGGGGAGTCTTAGTTGTGAGAAGGTATGGCCGTCTTTGCCGTGATCAAATGGTTTTACCCAGCTGGGCCAGATGGAATCGGGAGTTGCCCAGCCATTGAGATATGCGTACACCGCACCTAAAATAGGTTCAGCATAGAGGTTCTGTGCCGTAAACAAAGCATAACGGAAAGCGTCTTGTTGCCCGTTATCCCACTGCATCTGTAGACCGGATCCTCCAAATGTGACCACACAGGAAGTGTCTGTTAAACCTTGTTGGTCAAGGACGGAGGCTGCAGCCTGGGCAAAATCATCAACGAGCCCCATTACTAACCAGTATTTATAATTTTTTGTGGAGATAATGGGACCCACGGTGTCAATACCGCTCTGGAGGTTAATCCCTGATGAGACAGCATCTGCCACAAAGAAATTGTCTAAACTGCCTGTTTCAGCCAACCAGACTTCTTCAGCTCCGATTACCCGTTCATGGAGAGCCGGGGATGTTGAAAAGTCAAAGGCGATAAAGCCTATTTCTTCCCAAGGCACATCGGGGAAGTTTTCTTTTTTCCATTCAATGAGCTTGTACGTCTGCTGCCGACCGGCATCAAAGTTGTCAAAACCAACATACGGGTTAATTAAATGGCCACCCACAGGCACTCCTTCTCCGCTTTCGCCATCCCTAGGCGGAGCCATCTGTGACATCCACTTAACTTCAGGATATTGCGAGATTAATGCCTCTACAGCCGGGAAAATTGTTGCGTCGGGGTCAAGAATAAAACCGGTTACACCTTGGTCGATCAGGTTTTGCAAGTTTGTCAGGAACAAATCTGAATCACCGTTGGCAGATAAAAAGCCAACCCATTCACAGTTAAAGAGTGGAGCCCAGTGCTCGTAAGCCAGTGCGGACTGCTGATATAAAGGACCGCTCTCATGTGCCAGGTAAGCTATTTTGTACCTGGGATTTTGTGTGTAATCGTATTCATGGTCATAGTGGGCAATTTTGTCCAAATTAATGCTGCCGTCAGGGTTTGCATGCGGATAGGGCTTTCCTTTACTTGTTTCACCGGTGCTGGGTTCTTGCGCATTATTAGTACCTGCATTATTTTGCGCGGCATTATTGTCGCCACTGGAGCAGCCAAAAAGCGCAAATACCAGCATCAGCGCAAGCAAAATTACTAAAACTTTTTTCATTTTTACTTTCCCCCCCAAATAAAAATAGAATCTACGACACAGATACTTTAATTTTAGAGATATTGTGCGAATTTGTCAAGCATTATGAATTTTCAGAATTGACAAGTTTCTACCTGTTATTTACAAGTCCCACATTATAGTCAAAAAAATCCCATGCCACTTCTAAAAGACCACAATTTAGAAGTGGCATGGGAAATAGAACAAAACTTTTTGCCAATTTAGACAGCCTCGGTAGTTTGCGGGGAACGTTTTGCCATATTGCTTTGTCTAATACGCAAAAGTGCTTTACGTCTCCGCTCGGCACTGAAATAATCAAGCATTAAAGCTACAGCAAGGAGCAGGCCTTGGGCAAATACGTTCCAATATGGCTGTACGTCAAGGACGGTCAACATATTTTCAAATACGTTAAGAAGCATTAAAGCAATAAAAGCGCCTCCAAGGTTACCGGCACCCCCCATAAAGGAAACACCGCCCAGAATGGCTGCAGCAATTACAGTCAAGTTGGGGTTGAAAGAAATAATTGCTGAAGGACTGGCCAATCTAATTTGCGCTGTCCATAAAAGGCCGCTAAGTACTGCCAAGACACCATTGTTAATAAAGAGCACCATACGAATCCAATCTGCATTGAGTCCCGACAGTCTTGCCGCAACGGGGTTGCCGCCCAACATGTACACATTGCGGCCAAAAGTAGTTTTTGATAAAACAAACTGGTAAATAATCAAGATGGCAATGGCAATGATAAAAGTCAAGGGAAGGAAGCCAAACAGGTTAGTCCTGCCAAACTGTGTAAACGCAGAGGCTGCCAACTGAATATTGTAACCTTTTGTCATCACATTGCACAAGCCGGTATAGACAGATGCCATACCGATGGTAGCAATAAATGACGGGAATTGCAATTTGTTAACTAAAAAGGTATTTACTAAACCAAAGATCACACCGACTACCAAACAGATGATAAAGGAAACAGGCCAGGGTATTGGCGTTTTGTCCAAAATCCACGCAAAGATCATCGTACCTAAGGTAGCCTGTGCCGCTACGGAAAGATCTATATTTCCACCAATTAAGATTAGCGTTATGCCGGCTAACATTACTGTCTGCAAAACCAGGTTGTTAAAAATATTAATCAGGTTACCCTTTGCCATAAAACCTTTCGTAAACAAAGCAGAAAGCGGTTCGCCGTCAAGTACACCGCTGCTTATCACCATCGTAATAACAGTGAGGACTATAAGGGTAATAAGCAGAATGGCAGATTTTTCCCGCAGGAAAAGTTTCAAAAAAGATGTTTTTTGCATAACTGTTCCTCCTTGTTACTACAACGTAGTTTGCGCCGCGCTGGAACGTTTTTGCGTAATAAAGTCCACCGTGAGTGCAATTAGCAAAAGGGCACCTGTAAAAACTTGCACCCAGAAAGGATTGACTCCCACTGCCCCCATACCGATTTGGAAAGTGTTGAGGATGAGCAAGCCCACAAATACGCCGGCCATACCCCCGACACCTCCACCAAAGGAAATACCACCCAGCACGGCAGCCGTAATGCCTGTAAATTGGTTAGTCTGCAACGCCATCAGCGAGCCTTGACCTAAACGGGCAGCAGTTAAAATTCCGGCTACCCCGCTTAGTACGGCACTGTTTATGAACAGAATATAGGCTATGGCAGTAGCACTAATTCCTGCCAAACCGGCAGCTACAGGGTTACCGCCCACAAATTTTACTTTCATCCCAAAGGATGTTTTCGAAAGGATAATTCCATAGACGACAAAAAAGATCACCATGATAATAATACCAACAGGTATTGGGCCAATGGTTCCTGTCCCTATGAACCTTAAAGTTTTATCCTGGAAATTAATATTGGAAGCAACTCCGTTATTTCCAATAGAGCTAAAGAGATACATGAGACCTTGCGCCATTAAAGTCATGGCCAAAGTGGCAATAAAAAACGGTATCCGGAATTTTGTAATCATCAGCGCATTAATGGCACCCAAGACGGCACAAAGGGCCAGTGCAATAATTACGCCCACATACCACGGCATCCCCCAACGTCCAATGGCAGCAGCCAGGACCACACCTCCGAAAGCTCCCACGGCCGCCTGGGACAAGTCAATTTTACCACCAACAAGCAAGAACCCGGCACCGATAGCCAGAAATGACGTAACAACAAGAGAGTTTAAAATATTTCTAAAAACGGCAAATCTTAAAAAACTGGTTCCCCTTAGTGCTGACCAAATACTAAAGATGATCACCATGACCACAAAAATGAGGAAAAGAGTAAAAACTTTATGATGGATTACCGGTGCAATATATTTTTTGTAAATACCTGTTTTTTCCAAGCTCTTCGCCTCCTTGCCAAATTAATGGTAACATAGGCAGATATTTAGGATACTTCGCGCATAGCCAGCGACAGCACTTTTTCCTCCGTAGCTTCCTCGCGCGCCAAAACTCCTGTAACGCGGCCGTTATTCATTGTAATAATCCTGTCTGAGAGGTTAATCACTTCAGGCAATTCACTGGAAATTAAAATCACGGCAATTCCTTGTTTTGCCAAGTCGCAAATAGTTTGATAAATCTCACGTTTAGTGCCCACATCAATGCCCTTTGTGGGCTCATCAAGAATGAGAATTTTTGTCTTCATCATTTCACTGGTCCACCGCCCGAGGATAACCTTCTGCTGGTTACCGCCAGATAATTCAGAGACAACTTTCTCAGCGGTGGGAGTTTTAATGGAATATTTAGCTATAGCATCAGCAACAACTTCTTTTGTTTTTTCCTCACTAACAAATAATTTTTTACGCAATTTGTCAACAAAAGGCATAATTACGTTATTTCTAATGGAATGCAGCATGACCAGTCCCTGCTCCTTGCGGTCTTCGGGACATAGCGCTATGCCGTGTTCAATTGCATCCCGGGGTGATTTAAAAACAACACTCTTTCCTTCAAGAATTATTTCCCCGCCGGTTACAGGATCAGCACCAAACAGTGCCCGCGCCACTTCAGTACGTCCTGATCCCACCAGCCCTGCCAAGCCAACAATTTCTCCTTTGCGCACCTCAAAACTTACATCCAACAGGTAGGGCGTTTTTAAGTGTTTCACTTCAAGAATAACTTCGCCTATGTTTTCGTTACGGGATAAGTTTGCATATGTGTCGCCTATGTCGCGGCCCACCATGGCTTTAATTAATTCAGCCTCATTTGTATCTTCAGTTTTAAAGGATTTTACAAACTTACCGTCCTTCAAAACTACAATTTCGTCCGTGATCTGGAATATTTCCGCTAGACGATGGGACACATAAAGAATAATTTTGCCTTCTGCTTTAAGTTTGCGAATCAAATTAAATAAGATTTCTATTTCCGTATCAGTCAGTGGTGCTGTGGGCTCATCAAAAGCAATAATCTCTGCATTACGGGCATAAGCTTTCATAATTTCCACCATTTGTTGATACGCAACGTTTAAGCGTCCCACCTGTTCTGCAGGATCTATGGGCAAACCAAAGGTTTCAATGATTTTTTTCGCCTTTTGATAGAGCTTGTTACGGTCAAAAAGCCCAAATTTTGTTCTGGGAAGGTTGTCCGGAAAAATATTTTCCATCACAGACATACTAGGAATTAATTGCCGCTCCTGGTAAATTACGCTTATACCTGCTGCAATGGCTGCTTGGGGATCAGGGAAAAAGACAGGTTCCCCGTCGATTAAAATTTCACCTTCATCGGCTCTTTGGTCTCCACTCATAATTTTCAGCAAAGTACTTTTACCGGCACCGTTTTCACCCAGCAGTGCCAGTACTTTTCCGCCTTCCGCCTTAAAGCTGACGTTGTCCAATGCACGAACGCCAGGGTAAGATTTACCTATTCCACGAAACTCCAGTGTTTTCGTCATGCATCCACCCACCTAACATTGATTACTTATTTTGCCTATTTGTACCAAACGCCGGAGTAAATACTAAACATGGGCGGGTAAAGCCGCCCATGTTTAGTTGTAAAAATTTTTCGTAATCTTAAACCTACCAAGCTAACAATTACTTTTATGCTTTACGTTAACGTTTTTTATTGCTTATTTTACTGTGTGCAGTACTGGCAGGTGCACGGCTCCTTATATTCTTCCGGAACGTCTATGAAAGGTGAATAGTCATCTATGGAGATCCCTTCCTGGCTGTAAGGATAAGCATCTGCCTGAGCATACATATCGGTCCATTCCAGGTAATGCTTATATGTTTCGTATTCAAGCCAGACGGTGGGGAGTCTCAGCTGGGAGAAGGTATGGCCGTCTTTGCCGTGGTCAAATGGTTTTACCCAGCTAGGCCAAATGGTATCGGGAGTTGCCCAGCCATTGAGATATGCATACACAGCACCTAAAATAGGTTCAGCATAGAGGTTCTGTGCCGTAAACAGTGCATAACGGAAAGCGTCTTGTTGCCCGTTATCCCACTGCATCTGCAGACCGGATCCTCCAAATGTGACCACACAGGAAGTGTCCGTTAAACCTTGTTGGTCAAGGACGGAAGCCGCAGCCTGGGCAAAGTCATCAATAAGTCCCATCACTAACCAGTATTTATAATCTTTTGTGGAGATAATGGGACCCACGGTATCAATACCACTCTGGAGGTTAATCCCTGATGAGACAGCATCTGCCACAAAGAAATTGTCTAAACTGCCTGTTTCAGCCAACCAGACTTCTTCAGCTCCGATTACCCGTTCATGGAGAGCCGGAGATGTTGAAAAGTCGAAGGCAACAAAGCCCACTTCTTCCCAAGGCACATCGGGGAAGTTTTCTTTTTTCCATTCAATGAGCTTGTAGGTCTGCTGCCGGCCGGCATCAAAGTTGTCAAAACCAACATACGGGTTAATTAAATTGCCGCCCACAGGTATTCCTTCTCCACTTTCACCGTCTCTAGGCGGAGCCATCTGCGACATCCATTTAACTTCAGGATACTGTTCGAGCAAAGCTGCTACAGCCGGGAAGACTGTTACGTCTGGATCGAGAATAAAGCCGTTTACACCTTGATCGATCAGATTTTGTAAGTTTGTCAGGAACAAATCTGAATCACCGTTGGCAGATAAAAAGCCAACCCATTCACAGTTAAAGAGCGGAGCCCAATGCTCGTACGCTTCAGCGGACTGTTGATACAAGGGACCACTTTCACCGGCCAGGTAAGCTATTTTGTACCTGGGATTTTGCGTGTAATCGTACTCATGGTCATAGTGGGCAATTTTGTCCAGATTAATGCTGCCGTCAGGATTTGCATGTGGATACGGTTTTCCATTGCTTGTCCCACCTGTGCCGGGAGTATTTGGCACATTATTTCCGGCATTGTTGTTACCATTAGAACAACCAAAAAGCGAAAACATCAACACTAACACAAGTACAACCACTAGTGCCTTCTGTTTTTTCATATTTTTCTTCTGTCCCCCTCAAGCTTACTATTTAGGTTCCTGTGCGCACAGCTTATTTTAATTGTAGAGAACTTACTGAAACTTGTCAAGATTGATAAATTTCTTGATAGTGTCAAGACACTTTAGGTTTTATTGAACCCCACATCATTTACACGAAACAACGTTCATTTAACTTTCTCAAAGCTGATCTAGTAAGGTTGCTGCCGCCTTTGAAAAGCGGCACATTGTTG